>VYDA01000088.1 GCA_009843665.1 Caldilineaceae bacterium SB0675_bin_29
GATACGCCCTATAGTTGACTTCGTTGCCAATCGGCCTTTTTCTCTGATATACTTTATCCACAATCGAATGACAGTGTACCTCCACCACGCAGACAGTTCCTGGCATTCCCGTCGTCTATGTGGGTCCAGGGCAGGTGTCAGCGGACAATAGTAAAGGAGAATCGATTGCGATGTCAGTCTATGAGCAGAAACCATGGGTAGAGAAGTACGAATCGGGCGTACCGGACTCAATAGAATATAACGGCCAACTCACACATGAAATGTTGGATGCCTCGGCCCAGACTTATGCCAACCAGGTAGCTGTTCGCCTGTTGCTGGCGTACCTGCCGTTGGGCATCACCGTCCAGGCCAAACAGACCTATGCAGAACTGAACGACTCGGTTGATCGCTTTGCCTTTGCATTGCGGCGAATCGGTCTGCAGCAGGGCGACCGCATTGCCATCATGCTGCCGAATATTCCACAGAAGGTTATTTCGTTTTTCGGTGCGCTCAAGGCAGGCTGCGTTATCGTCAATATGAACCCGACCTACACGCCTCGGGAGTTGAACCATCTGCTGGAGGACAGCGGCGCGTCGGCCATCGTCATTCTAAGCGGGTTTGCCGACCGAGTGGCGCAGGCGCGTGACGGCACAGAGCTGAAGCACGTTATCGTAACCGACGTGCCCGATCCGCTTGGCTTTCCCTTAAACAAACTGGTGGCGAGGAAGGTGCGGGCATCGGGTATGATGACCGACGTAGCTGACGGCCCGGGTATCTGGGCGTTTGACAACCTGATTGAGACAAGCGCGCCCAACCCGCCCAGCATAGACGTTTCCCCTGACGACGTGGTCCTGTTCCAGTACACTGGCGGAACGACCGGTTCGCCGAAGGCGGCGATGCTGACGCATCGAAGCGTAATGTCCAACGTGCAGCAGATCGAGGCCTGGTACCGGGACCTGGAATACGGCGGAGAAAGGACGCTGGGCGCGATTCCGTTTTTCCATGTGTACGGGATGACGGTAGCCATGCTTTTCTCCATGTACACCGGCGCCGAATTGATCGTAACACCCGATCCGCGTCAGACAGACCTCGTGCTGGACATTCTACACCGCGAAAAGGTGACGATGTATCCCGGCATTCCTACGATGTACACGGCGATCATCAACCATCCCAAGGTTGATGAGGTGGACCTGAGGTCGATCAAGGCTTGCCTTTCAGGCGGTATGTCGTTGCCGATTGAGATCCAGCGCCGATTCGAAGAGATCACCGGCGGCAAGTTGGTTGAGGGTTACGGCCTGACCGAAACATCGCCCGTGGCGTGCGCCAATCCTATCAACGGGATGCGCAAGGAAGGAAGTATCGGCTTTCCCGTACCCAGCACAGAGGTAGCGATCGTCGGACTCGACCCGAATGAGGAGGGCGACTTCGAAGCCGTTGCCGCTGGGGAGGAGGGCGAACTGATCGTTCGGGGCCCGCAGGTGATGAAGGGCTACTGGAAGCGTCCCGACGAGACGGCAGAAGCCATCACTGAGGAGGGCTGGTTCCACACAGGCGACATCGCGCGCATGGATGAAGACGGGTGCTTTTACATAGTGGACAGGAAGAAGGACCTGATCATCGCCAGCGGTTACAATGTCGTGCCCAGAGAGATTGAGGAAGTTCTCTATATGCATGCGGCTGTGCAGGAGGCGGTGGTGGCAGGCGTGCCGGACGCGATTCGTGGGGAAACGGTCAAGGCTTACATTGTTTTAAAGTCGGGTCAGTCGAGCACGCAGGATGAGATTGAGACCTTCTGCCGGGAGCATCTGGCTCCCTACAAGGTGCCGAGGCTGGTTGAGTTTCGCGACGAGCTGCCGAAGAGCCAGGTGGGGAAGATACTGCGACGCGTGCTGGTCGAGGAAGAGAAACGCAAGATGGGTTGACCGGGGATTCGCCGGTTTCCTACTGCTGGCTTGGCATTACAGGGCGTTTAGAACGTTCGCAAAGCGCGCGGCATTTGACAGTTTTGGCGCCGACTCGTATGATGGGGGGCGGGTGCGCCCCCGTGGTGGAATTGGTATACACAGCAGGTTGAGGGCCTGTGCCCTTCAGGGCATCTCCGTTCGAGTCGGAGCGGGGGCACCGAAGATGGGATGCGTGAGAAGTACGCTCACGTATCCCTTTTTTGTTTTTCGGGGTAGATACTGTAGCGCTGCCCCTAGCTGGCGCATTGCGAACGGCGGTCCCTTGGTGGAACTTTCCGAAACCGACCGAGAACGGATTACTGTGTCAGTCTGCTCATCTCAGTCATGCGGCCCCGTTCAATCTCCAAGATGTGCGAAGGCTCCCATTCCCTGATAGAAGGCGGAGGGGCCGAGGTCTTCTTCGATTCGCAACAGCTGATTGTATTTGGCGACGCGGTCGCTACGGGCGGGGGCCCCGGTCTTGATCTGCCCGGTGTTGAAGGCCACGACGAGGTCGGCGATCGTGTCGTCTTCGGTCTCACCAGAGCGGTGGCTGACGACGGCGGCCCAGCCGGCCCGGTGGCTCATCTCGATGGCAGCGATGCTTTCGGTGAGGGTGCCGATCTGGTTGACTTTACACAGTAGGGCGTTGCAGGCGCGCTCGTCGATGGCGCGTTCGATTCGCTTCACATTGGTCACCAGCAGGTCATCACCGACCAGCTGGACGTCTTGGCCAATCCTTGCGTGGAGCTGACTCCAGCCTTCCCAGTCGTCCTCGGCCATGCCGTCTTCGATGGAGATAATGGGATAACGACGACACCAGTCCGCCCACAGGTCGACCAGCTCTCCGCTGGTGAGCTCGATGCCCTCGATGTCGAGTTGGTAGCGCCCCGTCTCCTCGTCGTACAGTTCGCTCACGGCAGGATCGAGAGCGATATAGATGTCTTCTTCCGGACGATACCCGGCTTTCTCAATCGCCTGTAGAATCACATCGATAGCTGCGGCGTTTCCTCCCAGGCTGGGCGCGAAGCCACCTTCGTCGCCAACGTTGGTGCTGTAGCCGGCGTCGTGGAGGACCTCCTTGAGGGCGTGGTAGATTTCGGTTCCCCAGCGGACGCCTTCGGCGAAGGAAGGGGCGCCGGCCGGCATGACCATGAACTCCTGGAAGTCGGTGCTGTTTGCCGCGTGTTTGCCGCCGTTGAGGATGTTCATCATGGGTACGGGAAGGGTATGGGCGTTTACGCCGCCCAGGTAGCGGTAAAGGGGGAGGCTCGAGGCTACAGCAGCTGCTCTGGCGGCGGCCAGACTGACGCCCAGGATTGCATTTGCCCCTAATTTGCTCTTGTTCGATGTGCCGTCCAGCTCCAGCATCATCTGATCAATGGCTGCATGGTCGAAGGCGTCGGCACCCTTCAGATTCTGTGCAAGAATGGTGTTGACGTTGTCCACGGCCTTCAGAACGCCTTTTCCGCCGTACTTGGACTTGTCTCCGTCCCGCAGCTCGACCGCCTCATGGACACCAGTGCTAGCTCCGCTAGGTACGGCGGCGCGACCGGTGGCGCCGCCGCTCAAGTGAATTTCGACTTCGACCGTGGGGTTGCCCCGGCTATCCAAAATCTGCCGTCCAACAACTGTTTCAATAAGAGTCATCAATGTTTCCTATGTCTTTTGCGGCGGCAGAGCAATGTCTAAGCCAATGGAGAGAAGAGACCAAGGTCTGATCCTTCTGCACTTGCGCGATTTTCCCGAAGGCGCCGGCGCAGAACTTGAAAAAAACCTTAACAGTTAGTATCCTTTGCCACTACGATAGTGCTCAAAGGGCGATCACGCAAGTTGCACGGGATGCCATCGGCAGAAGAGAGTTAATGGGATGACGCTGATATACCTGGACCATTCGGCAACAACGCCGTTGCACCCTGAAGTCTTTGCGGCAATGGAACCGTTTTTCGGTTCGACCGATCAGAGGGCCAACTTGAGCTACGGAAACCCTTCCAGCATCCACGGAGCAGGCCGTGCAGCCCATGCCGGGTTGAGCGAAGCGCGGCGCACAGTTGCCGACGTGCTGGGTGCAACGCCCAACGAGATCGTTTTTACGGGTTGCGGCAGCGAGAGTGATAACGCGGCCCTGCGAGGGATAGCGCTGGCACGGCGCAAGCAGGTGGGAGCAAATCGCATCATCACTACGCCGGTCGAGCATCATGCCGTCCTGTACAGTGCGGAGG
>VYDA01000689.1 GCA_009843665.1 Caldilineaceae bacterium SB0675_bin_29
CGCCGGTACCGGTTGCGCCGCCGCCGATCACGAGGATTTCGGTCTGCATCCTCTTCATCGGGGGCTATCCAATGTCATGGAGAAGTTGATGGATTTCCTGGGCGCGGCTGCATTTGAGCGCGGCGGCGGCCAGCTCTCTGGCGGCGTCCATGTCCACGCGCCGGATTGCGGATTTGACCAGGGGAACAGCCGGTCCGGCCACGCTGATTTCGTTCAGTCCCAGACCGAGGAGCAGGGGCTGCACGGAAGGGTCGCCGGCGACTTCACCGCAGATGGCAACGGGGATGCCGGCGGCGCGGCCGGCTTCGCAGGTCAGTGAGATCAGGTGGAGGACTGAGGGATCCAGCGGTGTTGCCAGGGTTGCTACGGCGCTGTTTACGCGGTCGGCGGCGAGGGTATATTGGGCCAGATCGTTGGTACCGATGCTGAGGAAGTCGACCTGGGGCGCGAAGTGGTGGGCGAGGAGGGCGGCCGACGGCACTTCGATCAGGACGCCTACTTCAAGGGTGCCGAGCTGGCGGCGGCAGTGCTGAAAGCCCGGAATGTCTTCAAGCAGCTTCAGAGTCTGGTGGACTTCGTTCACCTTCGAAATCATGGGGATGAGGATTCGAATGCGGTCAACGGGCGATACGTTCTGCGCCAGTTCGATCAAGGCCTGGGCCTGGTCGATGAGCATTTGGGGGTGGCGGAGCAGGAGGCGGATGCCGCGCACGCCGAGGAAGGGATTGGCTTCGGCGGGGGGCTGCAGATAGGGAACCGGTTTGTCGCCGCCAATGTCAAGGAGGCGGACGGTGAGAGAGTGGGTGTTGGTGTAAGAATGCACATCCTGGTAGGCGGCCAGTTGCTCGGAAACGGTCGGCGGGCTGGTCCGGTTTTGAAAGAGGTTTTCGGTGCGGAGGAGGCCGATGCCCTCAGCGCCGTTGGGGTGGATGTGCAGGAGATCTTCACGGCTGTTGACGTTGACACGGACGGGGATGCGCTCGCCGTCAGGAGTCAGGGCCGGCTCATGGGACTGCGAGAGCGCTTCGGCCTGGAAGCGTTGCAGCCGGGAACGGGTTAACTCGTATTGTTCTAGCGTCTCCTCATCAGGGTCGACGAGGAGGCGGCCGCGGATTCCGTCGACGACGCCGAACATGCCGGTGTGCAACTGCAGGATTTCGGCGCCGGCGCTGCAGACGAGGGGGATGCCGAGGCTGCGGGCCAGGATGGCGGTGTGAGCTGTAGGCGTGCTGGCTGCGAGGGCGATGCCAACGACGTGGGCCTGGTCGAGGTGGGTGGTATCGAACGCGGTCAAGTCTTCAGCGAGCAGGATTGTATTGTCGGGCAACGGGTTCAGCTGGCGGGCAGAGGTGATCCCGCCCAGGCGGAAGACGAGGCGTTGACCTACATCGCGGATGTCGGTGGCGCGGCTGGCGAAGTACTGGTCGCTGAGGTCCTGGAAGAGTCGGACGAGATCGCCGGTGGCCTGCCGGGTGGC
This sequence comes from Caldilineaceae bacterium SB0675_bin_29, assembly GCA_009843665.1. Classification (GTDB taxonomy): domain Bacteria; phylum Chloroflexota; class Anaerolineae; order Caldilineales; family Caldilineaceae; genus Bin5. The sequence continues at coordinate 1,478 of VYDA01000689.1, forward strand.
GCGGGTGGCGTCTGTGCCGGAGTCGATGGCGGCGCGGACGGCGTCGGTAAGAGTGCTGTCGTGGAGGATTTCGCGGTGAACGAGAAATATTTCTGCGGTTGCGGTCTGTCCGATCTGAGACAGTCGGGCCAGCTCTTCATCGACGAGGAGGCGGGCTGCCAGAAAGCGCTCCCACTCTTCTTCGGGGTCGCCGGCAGCGTGCGAGGATGTCTTGCCGGAATCGTCGGCGGGGACCGGGGCATATTTATATATGTTGCCGATACCGACCCCCGGTGCTGCTGAGAGGCCGTGAAAGAGCTGCTGCACAGTATTTTCGCTCGTGTTCAGAAGAGGGAGCAAAGCGCCTCGATGGCTGCGTCAGCGTCAGGGCCAGATGCGGCCAGTTGGAGGTCGTGCCCCTGGCGAGCCTGAAGCTGCATCAGCTGGAGAATGCTTTTGAGATCGACGGCGTTGCTGTTGCGGCTGAGATTGGCGGCTGTAATTTGGGCCTGAAACTGGCTGGCAGTACGGACTACATCTCTGCCAGAGCGGAGATGCAGGCCGCGAGGATCACTGACCGTGACCACAACGCTTTTGGACTGCTGAAGCGGCTTTTCCGGTTGCGCGGGGTGGTCAACAGGCAGGGGGGCATGAGAGTTGCTGCTCATGCCGCCATCCTGGTGTTGTTGTGTGCCCTCAAGCCTTTCCTCTTGAGGTCCTGCCTGTGAAGGTCGATTCTCCATCTCAGTGTTCCAGGGCTGCGATAGTTAGAGTTTCTCAGCCAGTGTTTGATAGTTTCGGCGTTGAAAGGGCGGCCTCTGCGACGGCGTTCACTGCCTGCAGGGACTCACCCAAGCTGGCGTGCAGCGCGGCGACGATGGCGCCCTCAACAAGCGGCGCGTTGCTCAGGAGACAGTTTTGCCGCTGCTGTTCCGGCAGCATTTCGAGAGCCAATTCGGCTGACATGACCGAACTACCCAGATCCATCAACAGGAGTACTCCGTCTTTACACCAGACCTCTTCGATGGCAGAAAGTATCCTGAATGCGTCGGTGCCAAGCTGCTCGCCGTCGTCTGAGAGGCCTCCAGCCTGACTAATGCCAACCTGGTCTCCCGCCATCTGGGCCGCCAATTCCCGGACACCAGCGGCAAGTTTGGCGCTGTGGGAGACGATTACCAGGCCGATCACGAATGACTCCCCGACGGGACAGAACAGGAGTTGGCGGTCATTGCGATGCTCATTCCACCCACGCGAGCGTACGTTCGACGGCCTTTTGCCATCGGGCATACCCGTGAGCTCGCCTGGTTTCGTCGATCTGCGGCTGCCAGACCCTGCCCTCCTGCCATTGTGTGCGTAATGTATCCAGGTCGGGCCAGAACCCGACGGCCAGGCCGGCTGCATAGGCGGCGCCGAGGCTGGTTGTTTCGGCGATGCGGGGGCGGATCACGGTAGTTCCCAGAATGTCGGCCTGCATCTGCATTATCATGTTGTTGACTGTTGCTCCGCCGTCGACCTAGTGCTGGCGCAGGGGAACGCCGCTATCGGCGTTCATGGCGTCCAGGACTTCGCGCGTCTGGTAGCAGATGGATTCGAGCGCGGCGCGCACGATGTGGGCGCGGTTGACGTAGCGGGTGAGACCGACGATGACGCCGCGGGCGTCGCTGCGCCAGTGGGGCGCGAACAGCCCGCTGAAGGCGGGTACCAGATAGCAGCCGCCGGCATCGTCGACGCTTTTGGCGATCTCTTCGGTCTCGGCTGCCGAACTGATCAGCTGCAGCTCGTCGCGCAGCCATTGGACGGTTGCGCCGGCCATGGCGATTGAGCCTTCGAGGGCGTAGACCGGGGCCGAATCGCCCATCTGGTAGCAGACGGTGGTCAAAAGCCCGTTGCGGCTATAGACGATCTCTTCACCGGTGTTCAGGATCATGAAGCAGCCGGTCCCGTAGGTGTTCTTGGCCTCGCCGGGGCTGAAACAGGTCTGGCCGACGGTCGCTGCCTGCTGATCGCCGAGGTTGCCGCAGATGGGAATGGCGGCGGCGAAGGGGCCATCGGTTGCGGTCATGCCGTAGTAGGTGGGTGCGCTGCTGGGCTGGATATCGGGCAACATCGAGGACGGAATCGCAAAGATATCAAGCAACTCCGCATCCCAGGAGACGGTTTCCAGGTCCATCAGCATGGTCCGGCTGGCGTTGGTGGGATCGGTGACATGCACGCGGTCGCCGCCGGTGAGTTGCCAGATGAGCCAGCTGTCGACGGTGCCGCAGAGCAGTTCTCCGGCTTCGGCGCGGGACTGTGCGCCTTCGACATTGTCCAAGATCCAACGGAATTTGGGGCCGGAGAAGTAGGTTGCCAGCGGCAGGCCGGCCTTCTTCCGGAGAGTGGGGGCGTGACCGGCCTCTTCGAGGCAGCGGCAGATGCGGTCGGTGCGTGTGTCCTGCCAGACGACGGCGTTGCAGACGGGCTGGCCGGTGCGGCGGTCCCAGACGACTGCGGTCTCGCGCTGATTGGTGATGCCTATGGCTGCGATCTGTCCGGGCTGGACATCACATTTGGCGAGGGTGGCACGGATCACCGCTTGGGTGCGCTGCCAGATTTCAAGTGGATCGTGTTCGACCCAGCCGCTGCGGGGGAAGATCTGTTCGTGTTCCTGCTGTTCAAATCCGACGATGGCACCCGACT
>VYDA01000712.1 GCA_009843665.1 Caldilineaceae bacterium SB0675_bin_29
GTGCCAGATCGCTCGGCGCCACAAAGAACACGTCAATGTGGTCCACCGTCAGAATCTCGGCCAGATTGTTGACCGCCGCGATATCCTCGATCAGAATAACGACCAGCGTCTCATCGTTGGCCCGGTCAAAGTAGTCCGGCACCCCGAATCCCTGGCGGCTTGTATACATGCCCCGGTTGCCCGCCGGATGGAATTTGGCCGCGTTGACGACCGCCTGCGCCTCCTCCTTCGTATTGACGTGTGGCACCACGATCCCCTGCGCACCCAAATCAAACGTCCGGTAGATGATCCCCTCGTTGTTCCGGTTCACCCGCACAACCGAAGTCATGCCCCACAGGTCGCAGGCTCGAGTAAGGTCAGGAATATCACCGTAATCCACCGGACCGTGCTCCCCTTCAAGCCAGATCGCATCGAACCCCTGTGGGCCCAGCTGATCGATCATATCGGTGGAGTTGTTACCGGAAAGGCAGACAACCGGCTCGCCCCGTTCCAACTTGTGCTTGGCTCTGTTTTCTCGCATTTCTAACCTTATCTCCTTCCGCCTGAAAATGGGTGTGTTCTGACTGGGGAAACACTGCTACTGTGTCGGCAATTATAACGTAAGTTTGCCCTTAAATATAAGGGCGGCCCCCTAAGGGACCGCCCGGACACTTCGTCACTCCCGAGAGTACTGTGAAACGTGGCTCCGACTACTCCGTGGGCCACCCTTCCGGGATCTCGTTGGCCGCCAGCGCTTCCTGAACCGCAGCAGCAGCGTCCTCCGTCACCCACGCGCTCCAAATGTCCGACCTGCTGTTCAGCCACCACAGGGCAGCATCGTTACTCGTGGCGTCACTGTTCTCATTCTGCCAGCGGGCCACCTCCTTGTAGACTTCGATACTGAAGTCCCACGCTGTCAACATTTCGACGACGTCGGGCGCGCCGTCCACCAGGTCGGGATGGACCGCAACAAGCACGTCCGCGTCTTCGTATGCACAAGCTTTGTTCGATTCCCAGCACGCGTCGCTATAGGCCGGCTCTTCCAACCGGACCAGGTCCAGAATGAGAGCAGGGTCATTCGTGCCCCACTGGTAACCTATCCACGGCTCACCCTTCTCATAAGCGCCGTAAAGGTCGGCGTTCAGTGCCGCCCCGTCGCCCGGGTTCACGACATGTACATGGTCCTCCAGCTCGTAACCGATGACCTGAGCCGCATTCACCTCTTCACAAGCCCAGCCGATTACGCACGAGACAAGACGCGCCTTTCCTCCCGTCTCTGCGCTCGCAAACAGCTCCTTGAACTTTTCGTCCTTCAGGTCTTCCACACTATCCAGATCAGGGTATTCCTCCTGCAGATAGGCGGGAATGACAAAAAACGACTGCCAGTCCTTACCCAGGCTCGCGCCAAGCTCAACGACCTCCCCGTTGCCCAGTGCCTCGTACCAGGCCTCATCCTGGTTCGGCAGCCAGATCTCCAGCGTTACGTGCGTGTCACCCTTCCGCAGTCCCTGGAACAGGGGCAATGTGGAGCCAAAGACGACATCCGTCGAATACCCATAGCCCTTCTCTACAATATACTGGGCGATACGGTTCTGGATCTGTGCACTGGTCCAGTTCAGGTCGCTGAATATAATCGTGTCAATCGAGGCCGCCGGGGCAGCCGCCTCCTCAGCAGGCGCACTCTCCGCAGCCGGCGCGCTCTGCCCTGCCGGCGCACACGCTCCGGCGACAAAGAGGATAATCAGAGACAGTATAAGCAATCGATAGTGGACGCGCATGATTCTCTCCTATGGTTGTATGGTCGAAGAAAGGCCGGCATCTGGAGCAAGCCGTATCACAAAGGGTACAATCAATTTGGGCCTCTGACCCTGCACGCTCTGTACTTCAGGCCAAATATCTGCCGCGACTGTTCTTCGCATCAGGAACTGTTCCCAAGAAGGGCGGAATGTCCTGCCCGACCGCGCCTCGCCGCCTTCAATTTGGCTGAAGTTTTGCCCCGTTAACCTTTCTCTTGGTTTGTGCCCACCCAGGCAACGCCAAGCGCACGGACAAATGCAAATCCAGGCCTGACAATCTCTTCGAAGAACGCTATGCCGATGCCTCAACGGGTCGGATGTCCCGAATGGGGCGGAATCTTTTTTTCCGCGACCCTATGTTATCAGCCTTAAGGCTGACGGTCAAACCAGTTTATCCAGGGACCTGTATAGGTCTCTTCTTAGTCCGACAGATCTGTAGACCAATCTTAGCCGTGCTGGCCCGACCTCAGGTCAGGCACAAGGGACCAGGCCTGTACGTCAGCCAGAAAGCCGGGCGACAGCCAGCTACGAACAACCGCGTGATCGGTTGCCTGACTGATATGAGCAGACAGGCAACACGAATCTTCTGGCTACTCATCGGGCCAGCCATCAGGCACCTCGTTTTCTGCCAGCGCCGCCTCGATGGCCGCCGCCGCCTCCTCCGTGACCCAGCCCCGCCACATATCGACATTGCCGTTCAGCCACCACAACGCCGCATCATTTGAGCTTGCATCGCTATTCTCATCCATCCACGCCGCGACCTCACGATACAAACTGATGCGGAAACCCCATGCCCGCAGCATCTCGACCACGTCCGGCGCAACCTCGATCAGGTCCGGATTGACGGCAATCACAATCGTTGCGTCTTCGTATGCACAGGCCTTCGTCGTCGACCAACACTCGTCGCTGTGCACCGGCTCCTCAAGCCGCACCAGGTCCAGAAGCAGCGCCGGGTCATTCGTGCCCCACTGGTAGCCAAGCCAAGGCTCACCCTTTTCGTAAGCGCCATACAGATCCGCATTAAGCGCCGCCCCGTCTCCCGGGTTCATAACATGCACATGCTCTTCCAGTCCGTAACCCTCGATCTGCGTCGCGTTCACCTCCTCGCATGCCCACCCGATCACACACGAGACCAAACGCGCCTTCCCGCCAGTCTCCGGAGTCGCAAACAGCGCCTTGAACCGCTCATCTTTCAGGTCCTCGACACTATCCAGGTCAGGGTACTGCTCCTGCAGGTAGGCCGGTATCACGAAAGCCGACTGCCAGTCATGTCCCAGGCTCTTCCCGACCTCAACCACCTCCCCATTTGCCTCCGCTTCATACCACGCCTCAATCTGATTGGGCAGCCAGATCTCAAGACTTACCTGAATATCCCCCCTGCGTAACCCCTGGAACAACGGCAAAGTTGCACCGAACACCACATCGGTGGGATAGCCATACCCTTCTTCAATTATGTATTGGGCGATACGGTTCTGGATCTGGGCGCTGGCCCAGTTGTAGTCGGCGAAGACGATCGGTTCTGTCGAACTGGTAGGTCCAGCCTCCTCGCCTGAGGGACTCCGCTCCGCCGGCGCACAACCGGTGAAGGCAATTACAACGAAGAGCGCAATGAGTACTCGCCATTGAGTAGACATTTTCAGTTTTCCTCTCTAAGTGGACACTTCAAACCAAATCTATGCCGGATCAGGTACTCAACCCAAGCCAGTCCGGCGAATGCAGCACAATTGCGTCTCGGCGGTCAGGCATACAAGAGCAATCTCTGCAATACCCTACCCCGCACTCCGCCTGTCCTGCTGCTCCTGCGCCACCGACTGCGTCAACCTATCAATAATGATCGCCAAAAACACAATCGCCAGCCCCGCGATAGCCCCGTTACCCGGCTGGTTCTTCTGCAACGCCCGCAGCACATTGTCGCCCAGCCCGCCCGCGGCCACCATGCTCGCAATCGTCACCATCGCCAGCGCCATCATCGTAGTCTGATTGATCCCCGCCATGATCGTCGGCAGCGCCATCGGGATCTGCACCTTCATCAGCAGCTGAAACGGTGTCGTTCCAAACGCATGCGCCGCCTCCACCGCCTCCGCCGATACCTGCCGGATCCCCAGATTGGTCAGCCGGATCACCGGCGGCACCGCGTATATCAGAGTGGCAAAGATGCCCGCCGGCTTCCCCAGCCCGAAAAACAGGAGCCCCGGCAGCAGATAAACGAAACTGGGCATCGTCTGCATCCCATCCAGAATCGGACGCATCAGATTGTCCGCCACCCGGTTGCGCGCCGCCAGCACGCCCAGCGGCAATCCCACCCCTACGGAAATCACCACCGCCACCACCATCAGCGCGCTCGTGTCAATCGTGTTT
>VYDA01000234.1 GCA_009843665.1 Caldilineaceae bacterium SB0675_bin_29
ATTGTAGGGGGTGTAGAGTCACACCTCTTGAGGAGATCCTCAATGGCAAAGAAACGGGGAAGGCCCTCCTTTTTCGGCATCGACTTGGCGTGGAGCGACAGGAACCCGTCGGGGGTCGCGGTGATCCGGGATGGGCGGTTGGTTGCCTGTTCCGGCGGACTGGTGAAGATGTCGGAGATCGTTGATTTTATTGGTGATCATCTCTCGCGTCGCAACGGGTCTATCGTGGCGGTTGACGCTCCGCTGCGGGTTCCGAATGAGACAGGAACCAGGAATTGTGACCGCGCTTTGTCGGCAGACTGGCATCGATATCAGGCCGGTGCCTATCCGGCGAACAGGAGACTTCTGGAACGAGACGGTGTCGTGCGAGGAGAGGTTCTGACCGCGAAGTTGTCGGAACGATTCAAGTTTCATGAATCGGATGTGGTCCCCCGGCGCACAAAGGGCCGGCTGGTTTGCGAGGTGTACCCTCATCCGGCGCTGGTAAGCCTGTTCGGGCTTGAGCGCATTATCAAGTATAAGCGTGGGCGGGGGCGGTCTTTTGAAGATCGTTGGAAGGAGTTTGATCGCTACCGAAAGCTTTTGCGACAACTACGTAAGGCTGATCCGCCGCTGCGCAGGACCAGGCGGCTACTGAAAAGTACGGAAGTGTACGGCCTGCGCGGGGCTGCTCTACAGGCTTACGAGGATGCGCTTGATGCGGTAACGTGCGCATATATTGCTTCTTACCTGTGGAAGCACGGACCGCGAGAGGTTACCAGATACGGCTCGCTTGAGGAGGGTCACATACTGGTGCCGCAGGCGGCAAGATTCAGGTAATCGACGCCTGAGAGCGCTGCGAACTCAAAGGAGTGGACGAGGAGGGTGCCGTCCGCGGCAATTGACGAATCAACTTTCAAGCTCCGCTAACCTCACATCGATCAGCTTCCAGCCCTACCTTCTCCCCTTTTTGCCCGCGGGTCCTTTACCCTTTTTGCCTCTGGCCTGCATTCTTGCCCACGTATCGCGAAGTGTGATTGTACGATTGAAAACGAGCCGGTCGCCGGCGCTGTCGGGGTCGAGGCAGAAGTAGCCTTTGCGCTCAAACTGCACGGTTTGGCCGACGGCGAGGTCGAGGACGCTCGGCTCCAGTTGGACGCTTTCCAACACGGTCAATGAGCTGGGTGACAGGCTGGCCACGTAGTCCTGCCCCTCGGGCACGTCGTAGGGATTCTCGACGTTGAAGAGACGATCATACAGTCGCACTTGGGCAGGAACGGCGTGGTCTGCACTTACCCAGTGGATCGTGCCGCGCACTTTGCGGCCGTCCGGGGCGTAGCCGCCCCTGGTATCCGGATCGTAGGTGCAGTGCAGTGCGGTGACCAAACCTTCGTCATTCCTGATGACCTCCTCGCAGCGAACGAAGTAGCCCCAGCGGAGGCGGACCTCGCGGCCGGGCGCCATGCGATGGAACCGCCTAGGCGGGTCCTCCATAAAATCGTCGCGATCGATGTACAGGTTGCGACTGAACGGGACCGGCCGGCTGCCTGCACTCTCATCCTCCGGATTGTTTACGGCATCGAGCCATTCGGTCTCGCCTTCAGGGTAGTTAGTGATTACGACCGGGAGTGGATCGAGAACTCCCATCACGCGCATGGCTGTAAGGTTCAACTCCTGGCGAATGAAGTGTTCCAGGAGTTCGATCTCTACAGTGCTGTTGGTGCGGGCGATCCCGACGTGTTGACAAAGATCGCGCAGCGCCTTGGACGGTACGCCGCGCCGGCGCTGGCCGGCCAGTGTCGGCATGCGCGGATCGTCCCAACCGTTTACATAGCCTTCTTCGACCAGACGCATGAGCCGCCTCTTGCTCGTCACCGTGTAGGTGAATTCCAGCTTGGCGAACTCGATCTGGCGAGGATGGTAGACGCCCAGCGCGTCGAGGTACCAGTCGTAGAGTGGGCGGTGGTTCAGGTACTCAAGGGAACAGAGCGAATGGGTCACGCCTTCGATTGAGTCGGACTGACCGTGGGCCCAGTCGTACATTGGGTAGATGCACCACTTGTCGCCGGTGCGCTGGTGCTCTGCATGGCGGATGCGGTACATCACAGGGTCGCGCAGGTTGATGTTGGGCGCGCTCATGTCGATCTTGGCGCGCAGGACGCGGGCGCCGTCGGGAAATTCGCCTTCCTTCATCCGCTTGAACAGGTCCAGACTCTCTTCAACGGACCGATCTCGATAGGGGCTGTTTGTGCCCGGTTCGGTCAGGGTGCCGCGGTGGGCGCGGATTTCTTCCTGGCTGAGATCGTCGACATAGGCATGTCCATCCCGGATTAGCTGAAGCGCCCATTCGTAGAGCTGGTCAAAGTAGTCAGAGGCATAGAGGACGCTGGCGGGTTCGTAGCCGAGCCAGCGGATGTCCTTCAGCTGTGCCTCTACAAACTCCTGCTCTTCTTTGAGGGGGTTGGTGTCGTCGAAGCGCAAATTGCAGTGACCGCCGAACTCCTTGGCCACCTCGAAGTTCAGACCGATGGCCTTGGGGTGCCCAATGTGCAGGTATCCATTGGGTTCAGGTGGGAAGCGCGTTTGAAAGCGTCCATTGAACCGCCCGTTGGCTATGTCCTCTGCAATTGCTTCGCGAATGAAGTCCTGCGACGCCAAAGTAGAATCGCTCATCGGTAAAACCTCGACTAACCTATATGTTTTCTGAAATCAGAATATCAATTTTTGCGATCAACGGGTCTCTTTCCTCAGCTTTCACCAAAAGACAATATACATTTCTTCACTGTGCGGGGCAAGAAATCTCACCCCGGAAGCGACTACCGGTAATCAACAACAGGGACGTTGCATCTCCTTTCTGTGAAAGGTTACCGGGGGCGTCAGATGCCGCTGGAAGCGGAGAATCCCCCGTCTACGGGGACGACTATGCCTGTAACGAATCGGGAAGCGTCGCTGGCGAGCCAGATAGCAGCGCCAACCAGTTCATCCGGTTCTCCGAAACGGCCCAACGGGGTATGGTCTACGATTTGCTGACCGCGTTCGGTCAGGACAGGGGAGTCCCCAGGGCCGGTGGGGGCATCCTCTTTGATCAACAGGGCCCGGTTCTGTTCGCCGATGAAGAAGCCGGGCGCGATCGCGTTCACACGCAGCCCAGGGCCGTGCTTCTCGGCCAGATCGACGGCAAGCCAGCGAGTCAGATTGTCGACGGCAGCCTTGGCAGCGGAGTAGCCCATCACCCGCGTAAGGACCTTTTGGGATGCCATGGATGAGATGTTGATGATCGATCCCTTTTCCTGCTTCGCCATCGGTTCGCCGAAGATTTGAATGGGCAGGACGGTGCCGGTGAAATTCAGGCCGACCACGCCTTCGAGGTCGACGCGCGGGACATTGAAGAAGGTAAGGTCGCCGAAGACGGTGGCGTCGGGCCGGTTGCCGCCGGCGCAGTTGATCAGAACGTCCACGGTTCCCCATTCGTCGAGCAGTTTCCGTTTTGCGGCTTGCAGACTATCTTCATCGAGGACGTCCGCAGGAAGGGGAATCGCCTCGTGGCCGGCCGCCGCGATTTCGGCGGCCACCTCGCGAGCTTTGGCCTCCCGACGCCCAAGGATGGCGACACGTGCACCAGCCGAGGCCAGACCACGGGCCATAGCCCCTCCGAGAACACCAGTAGCGCCGGTTATAACGGCAACCTTCCCATCCAATGAGAACTGGTCCCATGCACTCATGGCAAACTCCTTACTGTGAGAGACGGGGCAGGAAGATTGATTCTCAACTCGGCTCCCTCCTCGCCCCTGGCGGTTTTTCAGCTATAATCAGTGGCAAGCGAGAGTGAGAAAAAACATCGGCTTGCAATCTTCCACTGTCTTTCAACTACTGCCAACTCGGTGCTAGCGAAAGGAATCTTTTGTGAATTCGTCTCTACGCAATCATATGCCCGAACGGGCCGACCGGTTTTTCAGCGGCAGCGGTAGCCAGAGATCTGTAGCTCGCACTCTATATGAGAGCGTGGCAGACCTTCCTCTAATCTGCCCGCACGGACACGTGGACCCGGTGCTCTTCGCCGATGCTTCGTACCATTTCAGTTCGCCGGCAGAGTTCTTTCTGATCCCTGACCACTATGTTTTCCGAATGCTCTACTCCC
>VYDA01000040.1 GCA_009843665.1 Caldilineaceae bacterium SB0675_bin_29
ATAATGAACGGCAATTCCGGAGTGTAGCCGAATCCGTCCAGAAGCTTGAGGTCCGTGCCGTCGATACCGCAGGCCATGACCTGCACAAGTACCTCATCGGGCTCGGGGCTGGGGGTAGTGATCTCCTGCCATGCCAAAGGCTGTTTGAATGCGCGCAGTATAGCCGCTTTCACGAGAGAGCCTCCACTTCTGTCGATTGGAGCGAGAAACTGTTCACGCTGACAGGCCGCACTCTTCCCTCATCCGCGTTCGAGTATGCCTTCCACGAACGCCTTACCATCCGCCAATACTTGCAGAGGATCGTCTGGGTAGCCCCATGCCATCGCTTCATACTCGATCGAAATAAAGCCCGAAAATCCTCCGTTGACCATGGCCGTAATCAAGCTGGCAAAGTCGATCTCACCTTTGCCCAATGGCGGGAATCCGAAATTCTCGCTGTCGCCGCGCGCGTCCTTGGCGTGCATGTGTTTGACACGGTCGCCCAGTGCCAGATATGCATCAAGCACAGAGTCGCCCCGCACGTGGTAGTGCGCCGGGTCAAAGAGCACCCCAAGGCCCTCCAGTCCGGGCGTTGACAGCAGCTTTTGCAAGCGTTCAAGGTTGTGTACGAGCGAACCGTAGGGGCTGGCCGCCTCTATCAGGAGCATCACCCCCAGTCGTTCGGAATCCTCTGCCAAATCGCGCATCGCATCTAGGCACCACGCCCAATACGTACTTTCCCAACCGTAAAGCAACTTGACGCCGCAGCCACTGATCACATAGGGCACCTCCATATCGGACGCCAGCTGCAATCCGCCGCGGATAAACTCCGTGTTCTCACGCCGCACCTCCGGGTCGCCGTGAATCACATTCGTGTGGGCGTTCAAGGCACCGATGGCAATACCGGCCCTTTGCGCGTAGTCACGCACAGCGCGGCGCCGCGCCGCGTCCGCTCCCGAATCCATATGCGGCTTGGGTGGGGGAATAAACGGTGGCGCAAGCTCCAGGCTGATGTCGATCGCCTGGTATCCCTGGTCCGCCAGGATATCTATCGACTCTTCGACACTGTACGTGTGCAACAGCCCGGAATTGCAGCTCAGACCTTTCATGGCTCCTCCATCTGCACTGTTCCTGTTCCCGGCTACTGTGCCGCCGGCAAACCTACGATTTCTCTCGCCTCAGCTCCCGATGCAATCTCTCTGCCAACCTCGCGGGCGATGCGAACAGCCTTCTCCACCAGCTCAGCGTTCGTCTTTGCGTACTCACCGTCTTCGACGAACGGGCAGTCTTCCATACCAACTCGTACATGGCCTCCGATTGCAATCGTATGCGCCACCATCGACCAGTAGTTCGGCGGCTCCATGCAGCTCATGCTGAAATTCGCACGCGGCGGCAGATGGTCAACCATGTACTGCAGCCCCTTGGCCGTAGGTGGTGTCCAGCCCTGCCCGTCCCAGCCAAAGAACAGCGTCAGCCACAGAGGCTCCGGCAGCAGGTTCTCCTCAATCTCGCGTACCCCCTCCTCGGTCCAGAAGTCGCCACCGCGAATCTTGCCAATCGCCCAATAGGCGCCCGTGTTGAAGCACTCAATCTCCTGCTTCACACCATACTTCTTCGCCAGGCTCGAATACATTCTCAATTCTGGGATCGGGTGCACCGAGTAGATCGGCACGGGAGCGTAATCTTCATCAGGTTGGAAATACTCATCGTGCGAGTTGAAGTTGATCGAGCTCATGTCCGGCTTAAGTAGCTCCCACAGTTCCAGCTTCTGTTCCAGGCGCATGCTTGCCAGCCCGAACTGTACAATCGGCTCCCCCGCCGCCCGCACCCGTTCCGTGATGTCGCGCCAACCCTCGACATTGGGTATCGACAACTGCTTGCCGTCTGGCTGGATCACGGGATCCGATCTGTACTGCCCGTGCGTATGAACGATCGTCGCGCCCGCATTCATCGCACGGATATACTCTTCCGCGACCCCCTTCGTATCATCGCAATGCGTCAGATATGGGTTTCGAGGATAGGACAACGACGAGTCCGTGGTCACGGTAATAACGAGTTTCTGCATGAGTTACCTCTCGGTCGATGATGGGTGGAGGTCAGAATTCCTGTCAGTCCCGGGAAGAACCCGAATAGTCGATCCCCTGTAGCGTCAACTGGTCTGCGAAGTGACATGCAACGTGGTGGCCCGGCGTTAACTCGATCAGCTCCGGAACGTCCGTCTGGCAAATGTCCTCCATATAGCGGCAACGCGGGTGGAATACACAGCCCGGAGGTGCGTTTGCCGGGTCCGCCGGTTCGCCTTCCAGGTTCAGCCGCTGCATATGGTGATGCGGATTCGGACGCGGCACGGCCGAAAGTAACGTCTCGCTGTACGGGTGCTTGGGATTGCGAAGCAACTCCTCCGACTCCGCCACCTCGACCAGTTTGCCGACATACATGACCGCGATCCGGTTGCTGACCTGCCTTACCACGCTCATGTCGTGCGCAACGAACAGGTAGGTGAGGTCCAGATCCGACTGCAAGTCCTGAAGAAGGTTTACGACCTGGGACTGGACCGACACATCCAGGGCCGAAACCGGTTCGTCACAGACCACCAGCTTGGGGCGCTGCACCAGCGCCCGCGCAATGCCAATGCGCTGACGTTGCCCTCCGCTGAAGCTGTGCGGATAGCGAGGCAAGTGTTCGACCCTCAGCCCCACGGCGCTTACCATTTCCGCCACCTGGTCCTCCAACTCCCGGCCGCGTGCGATGCCATGTGCCAGCAGCGGCTCGCCCACCAGCTCCAACACCGTCATGCGCGGGTTCAGGGACGAGAAGGGGTCCTGAAAGATCATCTGCATGTTTCTGCGAAAGGCTTTCAGCTCCTGTCTTGTCAGCTGGTTTATGTCGACTATCTCGCCTTCTTCATGAAAAACGATTTCCCCGGCGGTAGGCTGGTAGACGCGCACGATACAACGGCCCGTGGTCGTCTTGCCGCAGCCGCTTTCCCCGACTAATCCCAGCGTCTCGCCCTTCTTTATCGACAGACTGACCCCGTCCACGGCCTTGACATATCCTGTGGTACGCCGCAGTAGGCCCTTTTGAATGGGAAAGTACATTCGCAGGTCATTGACCTCGAGCAGCAGCTCGTTGTCATCCGCCATATTCAACCTCGGTAAGCCCCTCTTCGACGCCAGAGTACAGGAAGCAGCGGACAAGATGCCCGGACACGGTCTCGTCCAGCTCCGGCATGGCCCGATCGCACGTTCCCGGCATGAAGCTCGGACAGCGGTCACTGAAGGCACAGCCGCTGGGTATCTCATACGGGTCCGGTACGACGCCCTCGATTGCTCGCAAGCGCGGCAGTTTCTCCTCGTCAATATGGGGAATCGAATTCAGTAGCCCCTGAGTATAGGGATGCTGCGGGTTGTCAAAAAGCTCGTTCACGCCCGCCTGTTCGACGATACGCCCCAGGTACATGACCGCCACTTCATCTGCGACTTCAGCAATCACACCCAGATTGTGAGTAATGAAGATGACGGCCATCCCCACCTCTTGCTGCAAAGCCATCAGCAGCTCCAGAATCTGAGCCTGAATCGTAACGTCCAGCGCAGTCGTCGGCTCGTCGGCGATAAGGAGTCGCGGCGTACACGAAAGCGCCATCGCGATCATCGCCCGCTGTCTCATGCCGCCGCTCAGTTGGTGAGGATAGGCGTCTACAATCTGTTCCGCCCTGGGAATCCCAACCCGTCGCAGATTCTCAATCGCCAGGTCTCGCGCATCACTGCTCTCCACGCCCTCTTGGTGAAGGAGAATTGTCTCGACTATCTGGTTTCCAATCGTGTGCATCGGGCCGAAGGAAGTCATCGGTTCCTGAAAGACCATGCTGATCTCAGCGCCCCGAATTGCACGGATTTCAGCGCCGCGCGGGTCCAATTGAGCCAGATCGGTCGTTGCGGCGTCCGCCCCGTTTTCTCCCTGGTGCAACAAGATCTGACCGTCCACGATGTTGCCCGGTGGCGAAGGAACAAGGCGCAGGACAGAATGCACCGTCACAGACTTGCCACAACCGCTTTCTCCAATGATGCCCAGGGTCTGGCCGCGCCGAACATCGAACGACACACCGTCAACCGCCCGCACGA
>VYDA01000594.1 GCA_009843665.1 Caldilineaceae bacterium SB0675_bin_29
GTGAGCTGGGGTTCGAGGCGGCGTGCGGGAACTATCGGACGATGCTCAACGGAGGTAACGCGTTGGAGTGTGCGCCGCCGACTCCAGAGGACTATCCGATTGTGCTGCGGGGCAGCAAGGGTGAGATTAGCGACCGGGAGCCCACAGCACTGTACTCCCAAGCTTGTCGGCAGGGATGGTTGGGTGCCTGCGAGACTGCCAGGTGATGACTCGGAGCTAACCGACCGATGTCGTGCTACAATCAGCAGCCGGTATCTGTGAATGCGCACCGCGGTCGGCATTCGTGTGACACGTTAGAGTTGCGGCCATGAACAAAGACCACAGAATCACTCCGGAGCAATTCGAGAACGACGTTCGGCGCATTGCGCGCCAGCTCTGGCCGGAGGCGGAGTTTTCGGGCGCGACAAAGCACGACGGCCGGGAAAGAGACGGCGTCTTTGACACTGAAGACTGTCGTCACATTGTAGAAGCTACGACGTCTCGCGAAAAGGCGAAGGCAGAAAAGGACATTAAGAAATTAGTTGGCCTCGCGAGCAAGCTCAAGGGAAGGAGCGGAACGAAGGCCGTTCGTGGATGGTTCATTACTCTACATGAGCCTACCTCCGATCAACGCCAAGTGGCCCAACGACACCGCGACATCATCAACACTCTTTCCTTCGCGCAGTTTCAGCACCGTCTTGTTGACTCCCATGCGTACCTGGCTGCCCGAAGCAAGTGCGCGTTTGGCAGCGTGCGGGATCCTGGTACAGGTGCGTTGGACGCAAGCATTGAGTACGTCCCCTTAGATTTGGTGAGGTCGGATTCCGAAGGCCTTGTTTCCTCGGCGGAACTCGTTGAGCTTGTCATGGCTGGACGTGTCACAGTGTTGCTCGGAGACTATGGAGCTGGGAAAAGCATGACTTTGCGGGAGATCTACCAAGGCCTCAAACATAGGCACCATAAGCGTGAAACGCCAACATTTCCCGTTTTCGTAAACCTCCGAGACCACTACGGTCAATCTGAACCTGCAGAAATCCTCCACCGCCATGCACGATCTATCGGCTTCGACAATCCATCCCATCTCGTCAGAGCCTGGCGGGCCGGTTACGTTCACCTCATACTGGACGGATTCGACGAAATTACTGCCCTCAACATCCAGGGTTCCTGGCGCAAACTCAAGCCGAATCGTTACCGAGCAATGGAGGGTGTCCGCAAGCTGGTCAGGGAGCATCCCAATCTGGCAAGCGCACCCACGCATGACTCCGGCTCCCGGGCGGGGCTATTGATTGCCGGGCGGGCACACTTTTTTGATAATCCAAGTGAACGCCGGAGCGCGCTCGGACTACCCGAAGACGCGGTTGAACTGACGCTGAACGAATTTACGGAGGAGCAGATCGCCAAATATCTGGAAGCAGCCGGTGTGCCAGGGCTTCTTCCAGAGTGGCTTCCGTCCAGGCCGTTGTTGGTAGGGTACCTGGCAGCTACACAACTACTGCTGGAGCTGAAGAACGACCTCGGAGATGAGTTTGATCCCGTTGTGGGTTGGGAATTCTTGTTGGATCGCGTGGCCGCTCGTGAAGCTGAGATTGAGGCTGGTATCGACGGCGCCACGGTTCGGAGAATACTTGAACGACTCGCAACAAGGGCTCGGGCCTCCGACAGCGGACTAGGACCCTTGCGCCAAGAATCGGTAGTTCAGGCGTTCCGTGACGTCTGTGGCTACGATCCCGATGATCAGGGAATGGTTCTTCTGCAGCGGCTTCCGGGGTTAGGCGTGTACCGTGACGAAGAAGAATCACGAATGTTCATCGACGATACTTTCGTTGACGCTTGTCGCGCGGGTGACGTAGTAGAGTTCATTACTAGTCCATTTGACTTCGATTCTGGCACACTGGCGAGCATAGAGAGTGCGATGGGGTCGCTTGGAGTTGGCATGGCGCACCGAAGGGTGGGCCAGAACGGCTTTTCTGAAGGTAAGGTCAATACAGCGATACAACACGCGGCACGTCAGCGTAGCTCATACATGGTAGCCGACGTGGCGAAACTCATGATGGCTGCAGGGTTTTCTGTTCGCAATACACTTGACGTGGAGGGCGCCTTGATTCCGGAACTTGAGCTGGGACGTTCTGGTGCAGATGTATCTGATCTGCACTTCGTTAATTGTTTTTTTGAACGAGTAGAGGTAGAGGCTTCAGCGGAGCCAAGTGAAATTCCTATATTTCAAGGATGCTTCATAGAGAGTATGGAAGGACGTGTATCACGACAGGACTTGCCAGAAGGGAAGTTTGACAAGGAATGTGTGATCGACAAGTTTGTCACAGCAGCACATACGACCGCGAAAGTCTTGGACCTCGATCTCCCACTAGGCACTCGGGTTTGCTTGACAGTGCTGAAGAAGATCTACGAACGACGGGGCTCGGGGCGTCGGGAGAATGCGCTGTATCGAGGAATGGACGATCGCGCTCGTCGGTTTGTGCCGCGCGTCTTGCAGGTGCTCCAATCAGAGAAACTGGCGTTTAAATATAGAAGGAAATCAGATACGATTTGGATGGCCGGTCGAGATCGGCGGAGAGCTGGAAGATTGATTGCGGCGCCGAGCACAAGTGAGGACCCGGTACTGTCGAAGTGCGGCAAACTGAGCGGCTAGCACTCGGGCGTTCTGTCTTTTGGACCACGGTAGAATCGCTAACAGGATATCTGTAGGAAACGTCCCAACTCAGATCATCCCGGCCGCCAGCAGGTGCAAGGGAGGTCGCTTGTTTTGCTCACGCGGTTCCCTCCTCCTGCGTCAAGTCACGTCTCCAGAACATCTCGCTGTCGTCCTGACCCGGCTGGAGGATTCCCCAACCAACGACACTGGTGGACGCCAATAGATTGAACCAAATACGACTGCCGGTTGGCAATTCGTAGATCATGGCCTTCATATTGCCGCACGCAATCGGCGCATAGTACTCTACCTCCTCATCCGGTTCGCGGCGCATATGACCAACAACACGTTCCCGCGTTACCAGTATTACTCCGCCATAGACTTCCTGAAACATCTTTAGCGCGAATTGAGCGTCACCATCAGAGATGCTCTTCTTGGCGACATGTTCAAGAATCGCAATCAAGAGCTTCACAACCCAACTAGGACCGACATCTATGGCAACTGGTAACAGCTTGGCTGCAAGTTGGACCTTCCACAGGTGCGGCCGCATGTTCAGGCCGAGGCGGTTCATGAACCCCACAAACGGGACAAAATAGCCAATCTTTAGTTGCATATTGCTCTTCATTCTAACACGAGAGTTCCTGATCGCCAGGTGGTGACCGGGATGAGGGGTGAAGGCGCTCCGGACGTGGGATCCGGACACTCGGACGAAGTGCGCATGACGGAGGCGACTGTCCGAGCCTATAGAGATCGTGCGGCGAGAGCACGAGATTCTTGTCCGTGGGATAAACTTCGACCGGCCATGGCGACGAGGTCTGCATTCTTCGAGCAACCGATCCTGAACTCACCGTACGAGTACCCGTCCCGCCACTGGGAGCTCGACGGGAGCGGCCAGCCGACGAACCGGATCCTCCCCGAGCGCCGCAAGGTCGCGTTCATCACGCCGATCCCGAAGCCGAAGAAACAGAAGGGCATCCACCAAGAGCAGATCCTCTTCGACGCGACCGCCCAGGCGCTCGGGACCGAGGCGCAGCAGTACGACCTGACGGCGTTCATCGGGGGTGTCCGCCACGAGGTGGATCGCTGGCGCGAGCTGCCGGATCCGAACGCCTGGAGCGTGACGCCGGAAACCGCGCGGCTTCTGACCCACTGGCGCAGCCATCGGTTCGGCGACATCCGGCCCTTCTTCTGCCAGGTCGAGGCGGTGGAGACCGCCATCTGGCTGACCGAGGTGGCGCCCACCCTCGGCAAGGAAGGCCGCCGGTTTCTCGATCAGATCGACGCCGCCAGCGAAGGAGCCAATCCGGGCCTCGCGCGGCTGGCGCTGAAGCTCGCCACCGGGGCCGGCAAGACCACCGTCATGGCGATGATCATCGCCTGGCAGACGATCAACGCGGTGCGTCGGCCGGGCAGCCGGCGGTTCACGCGCGGCTTCCTGGTGGTGACCCCCGGCCTGACCATCCGCGACC
>VYDA01000084.1 GCA_009843665.1 Caldilineaceae bacterium SB0675_bin_29
CTCCCCCGAGACCCGCTACGTCAACAGCGACAACCAGGTCCACATCGAGTCCGTCGAAAGCCAGGAAAGGCCCGGCCGCATCGGCCAGAGCCGCCAGGGCCCCGAAAGCAGCGGCGGCGGCCGCCGCCGTCAACGCGGCAAGCGCGCCGAAGAACGGGCCGCCCAGCTCGCACAGGATATCGCCGACAGCGCCGCCCAACCCAACGGCCGCAAAGTCGTGCGCGTCTTCCCCTACGGCATCGGCCAGAACCGCCTGCGCACCGCCGCCCAGAACCTCAAAGTCCCCATCGAGGTCGTCAAAGAGCTGCGTCAGGCCGACATCGTCATGACCCTGAAAAACTACTTCCGCCAGAAGCCCCAGCCCATCGCCGACGCCGAACGCCAGAACGTGCCCGTATACGTCCTCCGCAGCAACACCGTCACCCAGATGGAGCACTACCTGCTCGACGTCTTCCAACTCCGCCGCGACGACCCCGACCTCGTCTTCGACTCCGCCATGCGCGAAACCCAGCACGCCATCCAGCGTCTCCTCAAAGGCGAAAAATCGGTCGAGCTCAGCCCCCAGGAGGCCTCCATCCGCAGCCAGCAACACCAGCTCGCCCGCACCGCCAACCTCATCAGCCACAGCTACGGCCGCGAACCCCACCGCTGCGTCCGCATCTTCAGCCCGTCCTGAACGCCGGCCGCAGCTTAACGATATACCCATCCAATGTTCATCACCTTCGAAGGCTCCGACGGCAGCGGTAAGACCACCCAGATCCACCTGCTCGCCGACCATCTGAAAGCCGCCGGCCGCACGGTCCTCACCACCCGCGAACCCGGCGGCACCCGCATCGGCGACGGCATCCGCCAGCTCCTCCTCGACCTCGCCCACACCGAAATGCACGCCCGCGCCGAAACCCTCCTCTTCAACGCCGCCCGCGCCCAGATCGTCGCCGAGGTCATCCGCCCCGCCCTCGCCGCCTGCCAAATCGTCCTCTGCGACCGCTTCGACCTCAGCACCTTCGCCTACCAGGGCTACGGCCACCTGCAGGACATCGCCCAGCTCGAGCGCCTCATCGCCTACGCCACCGGCGGCCTCCGCCCCGACCTCACCCTCTACCTCGACCTGCCCCCCGAAGACGGCATCAGACGCAACCGCGGCCGCGCCGACGGCGACTGGAACCGACTCGACGCCCAGGAGCTCTCCTTCTATCAGCGCGTCGAATCCGGCTACCGCCGCCTCATCGCCCAGCAGCCCCAACGCTGGACCGTCATCGACGCCAACCGTCCCCGCGACGAAGTCCATCAGGACATCATTCGCGCAGTCCAGCACAAACTCCCCGCCCTCGCACGCAGCCGCTCAAAGTGAAACGGGACCGTTACCGCATCGCCAGATCCGGGCGCACGACCTGCCCTCGCCTGCGTCCCATCCCCAAAGGCCTGACACGACGCCAGCCCGCCCGCCAGCGGCCGAGTCCCTGTACATGACGAACCGGTAGATGACGCACTCCAATCCCCCTCTCCACACAGCGGATCCACTCGCCTCAGAACCCGTTTCCGTGCGCACACGCCTGCACTCCCCTGCCACAGACAGATGAAGCGCACGCTTCAGCCGCCGGCCTTTCCCGTCGCCCTCGCCTACGGCGCCTTCGTCCTCCTCTTCTTCGCGCCCCACCTGCTGGGCCTGACCGCCTTCCCCGACAGCGACTTCACCCGCCACTTCCTGCCCTTCAGCCTCTTTCAACAGTCCGCCATCCTCGACCTGCGGCTGCCCCTCTGGGACCCGCACACCTTCTCCGGCCACCCCTTCCTCGCCGACGCCCAATCCGCCGTGTTCTACCCTGTCAGCAATGCGCTGCTCCTCCTCACAAGCTTCGACCGCAGCCCCGCGGGCAGACTCTACTGGCTCCAGGTCGAGGCCGCGCTCCATATCTTCCTCGCCTGCCTCTTCACCTACCTGCTCGTCCGCCGCCTGACCGGCAGCAAAATGGCCGCATTCACTGCCGGCGCAATCTTCGGCTTCTCCGGCTACCTCACCGGCTATGTCCCCGTGCAGATCGGCATCCTGCGCGTAGCCGTCTGGCTGCCCGCCATCCTCCTTCTCCTTCTGCCGGGAGCGGGCCGCGCAGGCACAGGAAGCTCCGAATCCAGTCCGGATGAAGGGCCGTCGCCGCCCGCGGCAACCGGCCTTTCCCATCTGTTCCCCCAGTGGAATCGCTGGCTGGCCGCGGCCGGCGTGCACGCCGTCGCCTTCTTCGGCGGCAATACCCAGACAGATCTCATCCAATCCTACGACGTCGGGCGCTGGATGCTGATGCTCTTCGTCAGCGATCTGAACAGGCATCGCGGAAATGGCACGGCCGGCAAGGCCGTCTATAAGCTCCTCTCTGCCAGAGCGCTCCTGTACGCCGGCTTGGCAACCGCCTATGTCACCGTCCTGGTCATCCTGACGCTGGCCCAGCTCTGGCCGGTCTATGAATTCGTGCAACACTCCGTTCGCGCCTCCCTCACCTTCCAGCAGGCCGGCGGCGGCTTCGCCTTCAGAGATACACTGCAGTATCTGCTTCCCGGCCTCTTCACGGTCTACGCCCCGCAATACGTAGGCGTGGTTGCGCTTGGCCTGACCCTCGTCGCCGTCGTCACCCTGTTCTCATCCAATTTCTCCTGGCCAGGCGCCGCGCCCCACGCCCGCGCCGCCGCCTTCTACTTCGTAATCTGCGGCGCTGCCGCCCTCCTCCTCTCCTATGGCAGCAGACTGCCGTTCTACAGCCTCTTCTATCGGTTCACGCCCGGCGGCGAGCTCTTTCGAGGCCAGGAGCGGGCCGTATTTCTCGTTGCCTTCTCCCTGAGCGTCCTCAGCGGCTACGGCATGGCGCTTCTGCCCACCCTGTCCGCGCCCCGCAGGCGAATGCTCTGCTATGGTTTCGCCGCCGCCGTCGCCGCCGCCCTGACCCTGTTCTGGACCTGGCGGCAGCTTCCCGCCCGCGCCGGCATCGCCGACTCGGACCTCCTCTGGCCCAGCGTCATGGCACTGCTCATCGCCCTCACCTTCGCCAACCTGACCGGACCGCGACTCGCTCGCGGCCGGCCGCTTTCCGACCAGCCGGTCGCCCGCCCGCGGCTCATCATGCTGATCCCCCTGGCCCTGCTCGACCTCTTCATCGTCAACTTCGCAACCAACCATTCCTTCGGCCCGTGGGTAAGAGATGGCCTGATGCCCCCCGAGGCCGCCGCCGTGCTCGATGCCTCACACTCTCTCGCCGAACGCCCCAACTCGCTCCCGCCCCGCGTCTTCAACGAGCATCGCGTCTCGCGCAACAGCGGCCTGCTCCTCGGCTGGGAGGACGTCCTCGGCAAAAGCCCCCTCCGCCACGCCAAATACAACGCCTTCATCACCGATTTCCCCCTCGAGCGCATGTGGGAGCTGACCGGAACCGGCACCGTTCTCACCTGGATGCACGAGCTGCCCGTCCCAAGCCAGCGGCTGGCCGAATTTCCCCGGCCGCAAAGCTCGACCACCTACCTTCACGTGCTTGAGTCGATCTCCCCTCGACTCTGGTGGACCCAGAACGCTCGCACTGTCGACGACAGCGAAGCCCTTGCCCTCCTGGCCGACCCCGCCTTCAACATCCGCGACGAGCTCCTGGTCCCCCCCTCCCATGCCGATGCGCTGGGAAGCAACTGGCAGGATGGACGCATGAACCTCGGCGACGGCGGTCAGGCCGACCTGCAGGTCGAACGCGTTGCCGCCGGGCATCTGCAAATCCACATCCGGAGCGCACAGCGCGGCCTCCTCTTCCTCAGCGAGAAGTGGCTGCCCGGCTGGCAGGCCCGCTGGCAAGGTGAACACTCTCTCCCGGTGGCCCGCGCCCATCGGGCATTCCTTGCCATACCCGTACCCGCCGGATCCGGCACCCTCGAGCTCGTCTACCGCCCCCGCAGCGCAGTCTGGGGCCTGGCCGCCAGCGCGGTAGGCTGGCTCGGGCTGTTCATCGCCCTTCGCTCTCAGCTCTTGGCCGCGGCGCGATCCGCCTGGCGGCGCACCCGCGACGCGCTTGAGCAGCTCAAAAGCCGGCCCCCGCAACACCCCGCCGGGCATGCAAGC
>VYDA01000190.1 GCA_009843665.1 Caldilineaceae bacterium SB0675_bin_29
TACCTGCTCTACTACCCTGCCCTGGCTTGGTTCGCGGTCTTCTTCAGTTCGTTCACGCTGAGCTTCTCGTGGGCGACACTGATGGCCATCCTCTACACTGCCGTGAGCCTGACTGTCGGGGGCGGACTCGACCTCGAAGCCAGAGACGATAAGGCGCTGATTGCCAGGATCGCTGTCATGTATGCCGTGGTGGGAACGGTCAGTCTGGTCGCAAGGTCCGAGAGGAGCAGGAGACTGGAAGCGGTAGCGCGGGAGCGGGAGCTACAGCGGCAACGGCTCGAAATGTCGCAGACCATCCACGACACCACCGCGCAATCAGCCTACACGTTGGGGCTGGGTCTTGAGGACGCAATCGAAAAGGCCGACAGCGCCAACCCCGAGTTGGTCGACAAACTAAATGCGATGTGGTCCCTGACCAGGTCGACCATGTGGGCCCTCAGGCACCCGATAGACGGCGGGCAGATATTCAGCGGAAGCACGTTGAGCGAAGTCCTGGAAGCGCACGCCGACACCTTCACCGTCATCGCCTCGATTCCCGCGAGTCTGCAGCTGCAGGGAGTCGAACCGCAACTTTCCACCATCAAGCGCAGTCTGTTGTTCACCATCGCCCACAATGCGCTCACCAATGCCTTTCGTCATTCAGACGCCGAAAGTGTGACAATCTCCCTGGAATTTGGCGAGGAGAATCTGCAGATGTCCGTGTCCGATGACGGGACCGGACTTCCCGATGATTACGCCCTGCGCGGCCGCGGCTTCAGAAATATGGAAGCTGACGCAGAGCGCATGGGCGGCAGCCTCCATGTCGAGTCCAGCGACAACGGCACCACCGTTAGTTGCATTGTTCCCAATTAGCAGGTTTAAGGAGGTCTCCGCATGTCATCGGAAAGCAAAATCAAAGTGATGATTGTTGACGACCACGCCATCGTGCGGGAGGGCATCGCCGAAGTATTAGAGCAATCTGGCGAATTCGAGGTCGTGGGACAGGCCGGCGACGGCGAACTCGCGGTGGAGCTGGCGCAAGAGCTCGGGCCTGATGTGATCATCATGGACATCGTGATGCCGTTCAAGGACGGCATCGCAGCTTGCCGGGACATTACCGCGGTCCTGCCGGACACGCGCGTCCTCATGCTGACCGCGTCCAACAGGGACAGTGCCATCGTGCAGGCCGTAAATGCCGGAGCTACGGGATACCTTCAGAAGTTATCAGGCAAGGAGATGCTGCTGTCAACTCTGCGCGAGGTTGCCGGCGGTGAATTCAGCCTGCAGGGAGAGGCGGCAAGGAGACTGGTCACCGGAATGGGTGGCGCTCCCGGCCCGGTCCCGCCTGACGAACTCAACAGGTTGACCGTCCGCGAGCGCGATCTGCTCAGGATGTTTGCCCGGGGCATGTCGTACGCGGAGATAGCCGAAGTGCGGGGCAACAAGAATCCTATGACCGTACGCAACGCGGTCTATGCCATACGGCGCAAACTGGGCGTGGGCAGCAGGCAGGAGATGGGGGTCTGGGCGGCGCGCAGCGGCCTGCTGGACGACGACGAACTGCTGTAATGCAATGCCGAACAAGGGCCTGCCTCTCCTGCTCCGGCCAGTTGCTCTTACAGAACGGTGTGCTTTTGGGCGAAGGTACAATGAGGAAGCGCAGGTCAGAAAGTCCGGTCACTGCAACGGTGTAATCACCGTCCTCCCGTCCGTGCGGCCTTAATTTGCGTCGAGGATCTCCGCGACGGGCAGAGCAAGTTCAGGCAAAAGGGGAGATTTAACGATATCGCCGCGGCCGTAGAATCCGCCTTCGGAGTAAGTGTCGCCGGCCAGGGACAGAACCGTAACCGTCTCCTGTTCCGGATCGACGATCCAGTACTCTTGAATGCCCGCCCGCGCGTACTCGATCCGTTTCGCTACCAGGTCTCGCTCGCGGTCTTCATGGCCCTGGCCGACGATTTCAATTGCCAGGTCAGCACCATCCCAGAACTTCTCTTGGCGCAGGATATTGTTGCGATCGAGCAGAAAGACGACATCCGGCTGCCGGTACTTCTGATCCCACAAGCGTAACAGTAGACCGCCCGGCCGGACCGCACCTCCAATGCGCCGCGCAATACTGCTGAGAGCGAAGCACAGGAATACTATGGTTCCCTGGTGCTTGTCGGTCGGCGCATCATGTACCTCTACAGAACCGTTGTCGAATTCGACGCGGCGGTTGGTCTCCAGCGCCAGATATTCCTGCTCACTCCATTCACCTTGATTTGGAAAGAGGGTTGCGATTCGCCAAACCGGCGTTTCAGTTTCAGGACCACGCATTTATGTATGGTTTAGCTGTCGAATACTTATGCACGCGCAACGACCGGTTCAAGGGCCGGTTACTGAATCAAATCAGAACGAACGTGAAACGGATCTACCTGGAGAGTTTCCTGATCACCTCCGCCGCGGCGCTGTAAGGATCAATCTGCCGCCGCTGCATCAGTTCCACAAGCTCCCCGCGCAGAGCCGGGGTCAGCGCTCTCTCCAGCCGCGCCAAAACCTCGGCCTGGACAAGCGTCTGCAGCATATGGTCAAGACGCCTGCCTTCGCGCGCCGCCCGTCCACCGCTCTCGTTCAGCCACGCCCTGTGCCGTTCGAGCGCATCCCGCAGTTGAGCCACGCCGCCCCCGCTGACAGCGACCGTCTCTAAGACCGGAGTCGACCATCCCTCCCCGGCGTCGGTTTCGGAAGACGCCGCGCCTGTCTCCATGCGCTGCCCGTGATGCATGATTGTCTGGGCCGCTGCGCCGCCCGTCTCCAACATCATCTCCAACGCCGCCACCGTGCGCGCCGCGCCTTTACGGTCCGCCTTGTTTACGGCGAAGATATCGGCGATCTCCAACAGGCCCGCTTTGATCGCCTGCACCTCGTCGCCCAGACCCGGTGCCTCAACCACCACGACCGTATCGGCAACGCTGGCGATTTCGATTTCCGCCTGGCCTGCACCCACCGTTTCCATAAGAACGCGGTCAAACCCGGCCGCGTCCAGCAGCAGCATCGCTTCCGCGCTCGCCTGCGCCAGGCCGCCCGCCCCCCGCCGTGTCGCCATCGAGCGAATGAAAACGCCGGCGTCACCGCTGTGGCCCGTCATGCGCACGCGGTCCCCCAGAAGCGCACCCCCGCTGAAGGGACTGGTCGGATCCACCGCCAGAACACCGACCGTCACGCCGCTCGCGCGGTAGCTCTCGACCAGCGCCGATACCAGTGTCGATTTGCCCGTGCCCGGCGCGCCGGTGATGCCGATCAAATGCGCTTTGCCCGTGTGCGCGAACACGGCCTGCACGATGCCGGCGGCATCTTCCGCGTTATCCTCCACGCGGCTGATGGCGCGCGCAAGCGCGAGCCGGTCCCCCCGGAGAAGACCGTCGATCAGTTGTTGTGTGGGAACTGGTTTGGGCATCGGCAACACCGGTTGCCTGTTTGCAGTGGTTCGCGGCGAGTGAACTGTTCACGCGCTGTCCATGGGTCGACGGCAACTGCAGTAGAGGCTGGTGCGCGTCCGCGGCTGCCAGAACCGCTATCAACCGGCCATGGCCGTTCGAATGTAAGAAATGATCTCGGCTGAGGTCGTGCCTGGCCCGAAGACAGCGTGCACGCCGGCGGCCTTGAGCTGGGCGGCGTCCTCGTCAGGGATGATGCCCCCCAGCAGCACCAGCACATCCTCCTGTCCCTGGGCATGGAGCAGTTCGACCACCTTGGGGCAGAGCGTCATATGCGCGCCGCTGAGGATCGACAGGCCGACGACATCCACATCTTCCTGCAACGCCGCCGCCGCGATCATCTGGGGCGTCTGGCGAATGCCCGTGTAGATCACCTCGAATCCGGCATCGCGCAACGCCCTGGCTATCACCTTGGCCCCGCGGTCGTGTCCGTCCAGACCCGGCTTGGCGATCAGAACCCGTATCTGGCCCTGCTTCATCGAAATCCTATGCCGAAAGCTCGATCAATAATGGCTGTTCCCGTCCGAACTATGTTAAAATACCCGCCGCGCATCGGCAAAATCAGGACCAGAAATACCTGTCAATAGACAACAGTGATCGGTCGGCAGACACGGCTCGAA
>VYDA01000069.1:0-752 GCA_009843665.1 Caldilineaceae bacterium SB0675_bin_29
ATCCAAGAGCAATCGCACATTGGCTCTTTTTCGGTACACAGGCTTAGTAGTTACCATTTCTCTTAGAACGAAGACAGAACGAGGAGCAAGAGAGCCGACATCATATCCACAGAAAATCACTGCCTAACTCTGTCAAGCTCTTAGTATGGGAACGCGATCAGGGGCGGTGCGTTGAGTGCGGTCGTGATGAAGAGTTGGAATTTGATCATATCATTCCAGTATCCAAAGGCGGGAGTAATACGGAAAAAAACATTCAGCTTTTGTGCGCCGCGTGCAATCGATCCAAAGGTGCCAATGTAGTCTAACGCGGCACGCGTGAACGTATTCGCTGAATCATTCTGAGCAAGAATGTCTTGACCCGTAAAACAAAGAAAACACTTGCAATGACCCAATCCATCGCACTGCTTGACCCGACGCCCGCAACCGATATTGCGCCGCCGCCTGCGTTTCACATCATGCTGAAGCCGCGGGGGGCGATCTGCAACCTGGACTGCCATTACTGCTACTTTTTGAGCAAGGAGTTCATGTACCCGGACAGTGATTTCCGCATGTCCGAGTCGATGCTTGAGGAGTATACGCGGCAGTATATCGAGGCGCAGCAGGTCCCGGAGGTGACGTTCGCGTGGCAGGGGGGCGAGCCGACGCTGATGGGGCTGGACTTCTTCAAGAAGGCGGTCGAGTTCCAGCAGAAGCACAAGAAGCCGGGCATGCGGGTCGAGAACGCGCTGCAGACGAACGGCACGCTACTGGAC
>VYDA01000069.1:762-4053 GCA_009843665.1 Caldilineaceae bacterium SB0675_bin_29
GAGAATTTCTGCACCGCAGCGATTTTCTGATCGGGCTGAGCATGGACGGCCCGCGCAAGCTGCATGACTTTTACCGCGTCGATAAGGGCGGTCAGCCCACGTGGGAGAAGGTGATGCGGGCAGCGCGGATGCTGCACAAGCATAAGGTGCGCTACAACATTTTGACGACGGTGCACGCGGCCAACGCCCCCCATCCGCTCGAGGTCTACCGTTTCCTGCGCGATGAGGTCAAGACCGACTTCATGCAGTTTATCCCCATTGTCGAGCGCGATAACGACACCGGCTACCAGGAAGGGAACACGGTCAAAGATCGCTCCGTGACAGCCGAACAGTACGGCGACTTTCTGATCCAGATCTTCGAGGAGTGGGTGCGGCGCGACGTGGGAAAGGTCTTCGTACAGATCTTCGACGTGGCGCTGGCCGGTTATGCAGGACACCGGCCTGGGCTGTGTATTTTCGAGGAGACGTGCGGTTCGGCGCTGGCGATGGAGCACAACGGCGATCTGTTCTCCTGCGACCACTACGTGGAACCGAACTACCTGCTGGGCAACATCGAGGAGATCCCGCTGATCGAGATGGTCGGCTCGGCCCGGCAGCAGGAGTTCGGTACGCACAAACGGGACAGCCTGCCCAACTACTGCCTGGAGTGCGAGGTGCGCTTCGTGTGCAACGGCGGCTGCCCGAAGAACCGCTTCATCAACACGCCCGACGGCGAACCGGGCCTGAACTATCTGTGCGCCGGCTACAGGGCCTTTTTCAATCATGTGCGCCCGTATATGAACTTCATGGCCGACCAGTTGCGCCGGCAGCAGGCCCCGGCCAATATCATGCAGTACCTGGCGGAAGAGGACAGGAAGCAGAACGCGCGCTTCGCCGGGGCCAAGCGCAACGATCCGTGCCCGTGCGGGAGCGGCAGGAAGTTCAAGCAGTGCCACGGCCGCGGACGCACGGTGGAGCGGGCGCAGATGCGGTGGCCGGTTTAGAGAAACTAACGGCCAGCAATTTCACTGATCGCGAGCTGCGGACAACCATGTCCGTGCGCAACGTGACCTGAACGTCAAAGCACCACGTTCCAATTCCACGTAAAAACGGTTCATAGCGGCACGACGGCGCAGAACCCTTGCGGTCTGCCAGACGTGTCACATGGACATCCACCATGGGCAGAGCAATCCGCGCAAGCAACAGTAGATAGTTTTACACGTCACGGTTGAATACGGCCCTTGGCTGCACGCCCTGGACGCGGCATGGAAGGCTGAATGCCAACCTTCACAAGAGGAGCCCCAGCATCATGCCGAGGGATATGGGCCGTAGAAGAGATAAGTCTTGAGAGTTCTGCTCGCTTTGGCGGCAGTGCTGACTACGTTCGCGGACGCTTGGCTCACCCAGGACTGGTTCGACACCACCCTGAGCAGGTTGCCCTTAACGCTCGGAGAGCCTGCCAGGGTGACAGACTTGCTCGTCACCCTGGCGGCGTTCCCTTTCATCCTCTTGTTTGACATGCTCTCACTACCCGGCGCTCTCGTGGTGGCCGTGTTCGAACCCTTCTGCGGCTGCGGCATCGCCGTGGCGGCCCCGGTGTTCGTGGCTCTGGCAGTGCGCTGCGATCTCACGAGCGGCGGTTTGTGGTTATACCGCCGCAGCTAGTCGGGTGAGGCATCTTTCCTGCGCGCGCGGGAGGTTCCCTCCAGCAAACCCTACTGTTGCAACACTAGAGAACCGGATGCCTTGAAAGGCGCTCGTCCGGTTCGAAGGGGGACGGCTGAAAAGTGCTCCGAAAACACGAGGTAACTCACCGGCGGCCTGCCTTACTTGCACTTGCGATCGAATGAGCAGTCAGAATCGAGAATTCGGTTCATTGGGTCTTGGACGCCGCCTTTCGTGAAGATGAGAGCCGAATACGACAGGGCCAAGCTTAAAATAACTTCGCTATCGTACGTCGTTCTGGCCGTGGTCCCCACGCGCGCGGATCTGCAACTCCCGGACCCACCGCGCCGCGCGCGTGACGAGCCTGAACCGTACTTCTCAACCTTTCCGGTTCAACCATGCTGCCAACCAAAGACCTGCCACAATGAATGGCACGATGTACAGAGCATCCAGCCACTCTTTTGTAGACCCGTCTGGCAGCCCGAAAAGACCCACTACCCAATCAGAAGTAAGGTGGTCGATAACATATGCCGCGACCAGGGCAATGATGCTGTACAAGCGATGCTTCGTCTCAATTCGCGTCCGAAACGTCCATTTTGACTTTCCCATATAAGCAGATGACGCTGCCCGCACCAGCTATGTTTCCTCTTGCCATGATACTGACACGAAAAACAGTTAAGTTGACACGCCAATGACATTCAAGTGCGAGAACATACGGTTATCGTCATTGCTGATTGGGAAAACGACAGAGGCGGCCTTGCCGTCCTGGTCCGTTTCTCATGAAACGAACCAGGCTCGACGCGACCCCTTTTTCAAGTAAGAGAAGGCGATGACCGGTCCGGCTGGCGGAGGATAGGAATGCCCGCGGGGGGTTCCTCCACCACTATGCCCTGCGCTACGCGTGGAGTCAGATAGATGATGCCTTTTTCATGCGGTAGCCGACGTGAGGTTCGGTGAAGATGTATCTGGGATCGCGTGCATCGTCACCGAGTTTTCGGCGGAGTCTCTGTACCACGGTGCGGGCCAGCCCTGCGTCGCCGGAGTTCCCCGGCCCCCAGACCCGTTGGAGCAGCTGCTCGTGCGTCACCACCAGACCGGCATTGGTCGACAGCTCGAAGAGCAAAGCATACTCGGTCGCGGTCAGCACGACAGGTCGTCCGGCCACAGTCACGCGGCGCTCTGCATAGTTGATCACCAGATCTTCCAGGACATAGTTTTCGGGCTGCCCAAGATAGCCGATTCCGGAGCGCTGGCGCAAGACCGCTCTGATCCGCGCGGCCAGCTCCGTGGGCGAGAAGGGTTTGACCACGTAGTCGGCGGCCCCCGTGTCGAATGCCTTGGCGATTACGTTCTCCTGGCCGTAGGCGGACAGGAAGATGACGGGCAGTGCAGTCTTCTCCAGGATATTCTTCATCAACTCGATCCCGTCGAACCCCGGCAGCATCATGTCCAACAGGACCAGATGGGGCCCCTCCTGCGCAATCAGCCGATCGACATCCTGCGGTTCTCCGGTCACTATCGGGTCATAGCCTGACTTGGAGAGGACGTCGCGGATATATCTGAGCGCGTGGGGCTCGTCGTCCACCACGAGGATACGCGTCCGCTCCTGTGTCTCATTGCCGGGGTCGGCGGCGAACGGTGCGGGTT
>VYDA01000050.1 GCA_009843665.1 Caldilineaceae bacterium SB0675_bin_29
CGTGTATCCATACGTGCTGGTGGAGGCGAGCGCCGGTTTGCCGTGGGGTCCGTTGTCGCCTGAGCAGGTGGAGATGCGTTACTGGTTCACGGCGGCGCCGGCTGAGCCGGTCTCCTTTGGTTACAGCAGTGAACTGCATGCGGCGAACCGGGTCAGGTTCGAGCAGTTGTTGAACGGGATTCTCAGCGGGGAAAGGGAGAGGGACTTTCCCAAGGTTGCCGACACGGAGGAGAATCGGAGGCGGCTGTGCGGCTACTGTATCTACCGTTCGCGCTGCGATCGCGGCGTGGAGGCCGGTGAGCTGGAGGAGCAGGACGAGGAGGCGTTTTCGGACGAGGAACTGGAGAGGGCGTTGGAGTTTACGCTGGAGGAGGTACAGGAGTTGGCGTTTTAGGTGGACTACGCCGAACGCCATCGCCCGGAGCGCCATGGACGTGAAATATTTTGAGGATACTGATACGCTTCTAATCGATTTTTCTGACAGGGAAATCGTTGAAACGCGGGATGCAGGTGAGGATCTCTTGATTGAACTGGACGGCGATGGGAAGATCGTCAGCTTGACAGTTGAGCATGCGGGCGAACGCATCGATGTTTCGAACGTCACTTACGTTCAGATTACCGCTTCAAGAGCTTGGTCGGATTTGTCTCGATAGGAGGTCCAATGTTAACTCGACTGCAAGTATCTGGCTTCAAGAATTTGGTCGACGTCGATGTCCGTTTCGGCCCCTTTACATGCATTGCAGGCGCAAATGGGACGGGAAAGTCCAACCTGTTTGATGCGATACAGTTTCTGGGCAGGCTTGCCAGCGACACGTTTGTAGATGCCGCGGCGTCGATTCGGGCCGAAGAGGACAAGGCGTCATCTGTTCAAAGTCTCTTCCATCGCATTGGCAGCGAGTACGCGGACAGCATAGCATTTACCGCGGAAATGATTGTCCCGGATAAAGGTGTAGATGACTTAGGCCAGGAAGCAAAGGCTACGTTTACTTTTTTGCGTTATTCTTTGGAACTGGCCTATCGAGTTGACGGAAGTCTGCCGTTTTCTGGGTCCTTTGAGCTTATGCAAGAAAGCCTAGAACACATCAAATTGGGCGAGGCGTCGAGACACCTCAGGTTTCAACACAGCGCCAAGGATTGGCGGAATTCAGTGGTGAAGGGCCGTAGGGCGGCTCCATTCATTTCTACCGTTGAGAACGAGGGGCAAAGGGTTGTCCGCCTGCACCAGGACGGCGGCAGTAGCGGACGTCCCCAGTCATTCTCGGCGAAAAACCTGCCTCGCACCGTGCTGTCGACCGCCAACGCGCTTGAGAGTCCTACGGCCCTGCTTGCTCGCCGGGAGATGCAGTCTTGGCGATTGCTCCAATTGGAACCGTCGTCGTTGCGCAAACCTGACGAGTTCATGACACCTCCTGGGATGCGGCCCGATGGTTCACACTTGCCTTCCACACTCTATTCGCTGGCAAACTCTGTGAATCAGGAGGACTCTGACAACGGTGACACTTGGGTTTATGAACAGATTGCTTTGAGGTTGTCCGACCTAATCGACGATGTCTACGAGGTCAGTATTGACCGAGATGAGAAAAGGCAGTTGCTGACCCTGCAAGTTCAGGACAAGAATGGCACGACCTATCCGGCCCGTTCGTTGTCCGACGGCACATTACGATTTCTAGCGCTAGCAGTATTGGCGCTTGATCCCACAGCCCTTGGCGTAATCTGCTTGGAGGAACCGGAAAACGGTATACATCCTGGCCGCATTTCGGCGATGTTGGAGTTGCTTCAAGACATAGCAGTCAACGTCCACAGGCCAGTCGCTTCTGACAACCCATTGCGCCAAGTGATTGTCAATACTCATTCTCCAGGGGTCGTAAACCTGATTCCGCCCGATAGTTTGCTGATCGCCGAGACGGAACAATCAATTCACCAAGGCAAGCGCTTTCAGAAGGCTGTATTCAGATGGCGCCCGAACACTTGGCGCAGCAAGGCTTCGCCTGAAGACAGTCCTGTGATATTGGGGCGCCTGCTGCCATATTTGAGTCCGATCCCGGAAAATGACAGTCAACTCGGATTGCCAATAGAAAATGTGGATTTGTACTGAGAATGGATGAATTTCGGTATACGTTGGTCACAGATGGCAGCAGCGACAGAGCCTTGATTCCAATTCTGAATTGGCTGCTCATCGAGAATGGGGTAGGTCGACCTATTCAGCCGGCATGGGCAGATTTTGGTGTGCTATCCCTTCCTGACAGGACAAGACTGGTGGACCGACTCAAACTGGGGCTTGTTTACTACCCCTGTGATCTCCTTTTCATTCACCGGGATGCCGAAAGAGAATCCCGCGTGAGTCGCGTGCAAGAGATCGATGAGGCGGTAGCTTGCTTGCCAGAAGCAATGTCACCAGAGTATGTCAGGGTAATCCCTATACGGATGCAGGAAGCATGGCTATTGATAGACGAAGCTGCTATCAAGGCTGCAGCTGGGAACAAGGGGTATACAGGGCAGTTAGAATTGCCTGTTGTCAGTCGTCTTGAAGGTTTAGCCAATCCAAAAGGTGTCTTGAACGAATTACTTAGGCAAGCCAGCGATCTCAATAGGCGGCGGCAAAGGAGTTTTCGCGTGGCAAAACACGCTCGCCTCGTGACAGAGTTCATTGAGGACTTTTCGCCGTTGAGACAGCTTAGCGCGTTTGCGGCTCTGGAAGAAGAGGTCAGCAACGCAATTCAGGAGAACGGGTGGCACCTCTGACCCTGTTCGTCGAACATCGCGACCCACATTACTTTCTATGCTCTCCCAACCCTGGATTCTGAGACCACAAGTTGAGCCTTCGGCGGCGCTGCAGGATGCTGTGGGCGGGCATCCTCTGGTGGCGCGGTTGCTGGCGCAGCGGGGGATCGACTCGGTGGAGAAGGCGCTGCCTTTTCTGGACAGCGGGGCGTATGTGCCGGCGCCGCCGAGCGCTCTGGTAGGGCTGGACAGGGCGGCGGAGACGCTGATGGATGCCGTCCGGCAAGGTAAGAATTTCCTGATTTGGGGGGATTTCGACGTTGACGGGCAGACAAGCACGACGCTTCTGGTGGCGGCGCTGCAAGAGCTGGCGGGGGCGGAGCAGGTGCGCTTTCACGTGCCGAACCGCTTCAGTGAAGGGCACGGCATCAAGCCCGCGAAGCTGAAGGCGCTGCTGGAGGATGCGGGCTTCAAGCCGCAGGTGCTGCTGACTTGCGATACGGGCATCGGGGATGGTGAGGGGATCGGCATGGCAAAGGAGGCCGGGCTGACGGTGGTGGTCACGGACCACCATGACTTGCCGGCTGAATTGGCCGACGCTGAAGCGGGCCAGGAGCCGCCATGCGGTGAAGCGGCGGACGTGGCCGGTGAGCAGAGCGTGCGGCGGGCGGACGCGATCGTCAACCCCAAGTTCTTGCGTGCTGATGATCCGTTGCGCACGCTGCCGGGCGTGGGCGTGGCCTTTAAGCTGGTGCAGCGACTCTATGAACTGGCGGGCGACCCCGAAGGTGCGGCCCAGTTTCTGGACCTGGTGGCGCTGGGCATTGTTGCGGACGTGGCGGAGCAAATTCATGACACGCGCTACCTGCTTCAGATCGGGTTGGACAGGTTGCGGCAGACGGAACGGATCGGGCTGAAGGCGCTGATGGAGAGCGCCAGGCTGTCGCCGGACAGCGTTGACGCGCAGGCGATCGGTTTTCAAATCGGGCCACGCATGAATGCACTGGGCCGGTTGGATGATGCGACGGTGGCGGTGGAGCTGCTGACGACGGATGACGCGATCCGTGCGGGGCAGCTGGCGGCGCAGATGGAGCGGCTGAACAACGAGAGGCGACTGCTGACCAGTCAGATCACGCAGACGGCGTTCGACATGCTGGAGCGGGAGCCGGTTCTGCTCGACTTCAATGCGATCGTTCTGGCGAATCCCAACTGGCATGCGGGGATCATCGGCATCGTTGCGGCGCGGCTGGTTGAGGCATACCACAAGCCGACGGTACTGCTGTGCAGTGCACCTGGGGAGCCGGCGCGGGGCAGCGCGCGCAGCACGGC
>VYDA01000288.1 GCA_009843665.1 Caldilineaceae bacterium SB0675_bin_29
ACTGCCACAAAGGTTCCCCGCTCTCCCCGGTCACTTGCAGCTCCAACTCTTTGTCGATTCCGAAAGGGAAAACGGTGAACAGAGAGGCATCGGGATGCGCGGAAAGCCGCGTGTTGCCGGCAGCCGCGGCGGTGAACTGTTGTTGCGGGGGATAGTAGTTGTTGGAGACCATGTGACCGGCATTGTGGTGGTAGAAGTCGAGCAGGCCGGGTATGTCAAGCCGTGTCAGCAGGTCGGTTTCCAATGAACGGACTGTTTTCACGACCCTTTTCCAACTTCCCTTCAGGAAGCCCTGAAACTCTTCGGGGTAGCGGTCCACCGGGTAGAACTCGGAGAGGACAAAAGTGCTGATGAGGTCGTCCTCGGCCTGATGGCTGCTGTCGGTCTGGCCGTAGTAAGAAAAGCCGTCGTAGGCATACCCATAACGCTTTTGTAGAAAGCGGAGTTGATAGTCACGAACCCTGTGGATGAAAGTTCGAAATGCTTCCAGGAGTTCGGTACGGTCCAGGGCGGCGAAGGAAGTTACGAGGTATCCTTCTGATTTAAGGAGGTCTGCACTATTCGAGTCGATCACGGAAGGGTGACTCCACTTTCAGAGTTTCAGGTGCGCAAGCGCGTTCCGCTTCAGGGCGAGAAACTCCGGTATCAGGATTGTATTCTCGTCGCGAGGATGGGGCAAGTCGATTTTGAGTTCGGCGGTGATGCGGCCGGGGCGGGGGCTGAAGACGAGCATGCGATCTCCCAGAAGCAGCGCCTCGTCGACGTCGTGGGTGATGAAGAGAATCGTCTTGGAAAACCGCGTGCGAACGCCCAGCAGCCATTGCTGCAGCATGCGGCGGGTGAGGGCGTCGAGCGCGCCGAAGGGTTCATCGAGGAGCAAGATGTCGTAGCCGGCGAGGAAGGTGCGCAGCAGCGCGGCGCGCTGCCTCATGCCGCCGGAGAGCGTGCTGGGCCAGTTGTTTTCGAAGCCGTCGAGTCCGAAGAGGGGCAGCAGTTGACGCGCCTCTTCACGGGCGGTGTCGCGGCTGCCGCCGGCCAGCTCCACGCCCAGGATGACGTTTTCGAGCACTGTGCGCCAGGGCAGCAGGGTATCGCGCTGGGGCATGAAGCCAAAGCGCCCCTGCCGGTCGGACGGGTCCGGCAGGGGTTGCCCTTGCAGAATTACCTGGCCGCTGTCCGGCTGTACGAGACCGGCCAGCAGGCGCAGTAAAGTGGACTTACCACACCCGCTGGGGCCGATGATGGTCAGGAACTCGCCCTCTTCGACCCTGAAGGTCAGGTCGACGACAGCTTCGACTTCGCCGCGCGTGCCTCTGCGAGAGCCGCTGCTGAAGGTCTTGGAGAGCGATTCGACCGCCAGTAGGGTCATTCCTATTCCGGAAGGAACTGGTTTGTATATGCGCCCTCGCCGTCAAATGACTCGATGATGCCTCCGTCGATCAGGAAGTCGGCGTAGGCTTGCCAGACTTCGCCGGTCTGGATGCCCCATTGCGCGGCTTCTGCCTGGTATTCGTTGGCCAGCCATTCCTGGCTGGCATGGACGAGGTCGGCGTCCAGATCGGGATTGGCTGCGAGCAGGATGTCGGCGGCCTCGGCCGGGCTGTCGATGGCGAACTCAAAGCCTCTGGCCGTCGCCGCGACGAATGCCTTCACGGTGTCCGGATCGTTTGCGATCATGGCCTCGCTGGTGATCAGGATCGGCGTGTAGTAGTCGGGGATGCACTCAAGGTAGTCCTTGAGCATGATGATGTTGAGATCGATGCCCTGCAACTCGGCGTTTATGCCGGTCCAAGCGTAGTAGATCCAGGCGAAGTCGACCTGATCGGCTTCGGTTATGGAGAGGAAGTCGGCCCAGCCGACGTCGATGAATTCGACATCCTCGGCCGACCCGCCGGCGCATTGCATCAGCAGGTCGATGGTTGGATACTCGATTGGTGAGCCGAAGCTGCCGTAGCGCTTGCCGGCGAGGTCGGTGGGCCCCTCTATGCCGGCGCTGCTGCGGGAGGCGAATCCGGAGGTGTTATGCTGGATGACGGCGGCGATCGAGACGATAGGCACGCCCTCGACGCGGGCGAAGGTGGCCCCCTCCTGGTAGCTTACGCCGAAGTCGGCCGAGCCTGTGCCCACGACCTGGTGTACGTCGGACTCGCCCGGTATGACGATATCCACGTTGAGGCCGGCCTCCTCATACCAGCCCTTGTCCTGGGCGACATAGATACCGGTGTGATTGGTATTCGGCGTCCAGTCCAGCAGCAGGGTGACATCCGTTAAGGCGGCGGTGCCGGCCCCGTTCTGGGAGGCCGGAGCCACCGGGACGCAGGCAACCGCCAGGGCCAACGACATCAGAATCGCAATCAAAATGGTGGTTCGTGAAAGTCGATTTCGCATCATCTCCTCCTTGGAGTAAGAACCTGCTTATGGCAGCCGCCGGACGGCAACTGCGGTCAACGTTCGTCAAAGTGCCAGGGCATCATGCCGCGCTCGAGTGCAAAGACGGCCAGAAACAACATAATGCTCAGGAGTGACGTGATGACAATGGCCGAGAAGACCTGTGCGGTCTTGAACGCGGCCGACGAGCGCAGCATATAGATGCCCAACCCCTGTTTTGCGCCAACCCACTCTCCAACGATGGCGCCGGTTACGCTGTAGGTGGCTGCGATTTTGAGGCCAGAAAAGAAGTAAGGCAGAGCGGCGGGTAACCGCACCTTGCGCCAGATCTGCAGCCACGTCGCTCCCATCGAGCGGAAGAGGTCGATCAGTTCGGGCTCAGTAGAGGTCAGCCCATCGCTTGTGTTAACGGCGATGGGGAAGAAACAGAAGAGCGTCACGACGATTACCTTGGGCGCGATGCCGAATCCAAACCAGATGATCAGCAGCGGCGCCAGCGCCAGGATGGGCACAGTCTGGGAGATGACCAGAAGCGGATAGATGGCGCGCTGCAGCAGGGGCGAGAAGTTGATGGCGGCTGCGACCGACACGCCCGCGGTCACGGCAATGCCAATGCCGATTGCGACCTCCAGCATGGTCTGGGCGACATGGACGCCGAGCAGAGCGCGCATTTCCCAGAATGCCTGCCAGATGGCCGAAGGCGAGGGCACGATCCACTTGGGCACTTCAAGGCCCCAGACGACAACCTCCCAGAGGATCGCCAGCGTAAGAAGAACGGCGGCTGGCAGGAACAGGCGCGCCGCCCGCATCAGCCGGCTCCCCGGAACTTTGATACCTTTTCCTCAATGGTGGAGCCGCCAACGGCCTCGCCGATCTTGATGATCGTCACCACACCTGCCACACCGTCGACAAAGCAGGCGCGATGGGCCCTTTTGGCTACGTCGAGGCAGGTTTCGAGGTCACCTTCGACGGTTGTTCCCAGGGCGCCGACCTCGTATTTCAGGCCCGATGACTGGATTACCCCGATAGCGCGATCGACAACTGAATAGACATCGCCACCAGTCGAGGGGAGTACTTGAATATCGACATTCACAGGGTCGGACATGGTGTCTCCTTTCGCAAACAAAAAAACCGCCCTGTCAGGCGGTTGGCGGTTGGCGCAAAATGCAGTTTTTCAACTCATCGCTATAGTTCCTACGCCAGCATTACCTGGATCAGGTCTGTCGGTCATCTCCACGGAGCGCCATTCGGACGCGGTAGGAGATCTCTCAGCCCAGTTCTTCCGAGCTCCCGATTGCGATTTAGTTTTTCAGGTGCAACTGCTCCCGGTCAGAGAGCAACTGCGTACAGTATATTTGATCTACTCATGTCCGTCAAGTCAGCAACAGTGGGGGGGTGCATCCCAGAATTGGGGTGGGAACAGTCTGGGAATTCAGGCCGCGGTGGCTGGGATAGTTTGCCGGCTCTTGCCGAGACGGAGTGCAGCCGCCAAGCCTGGCCTTACCGGGAGATCCGTTTTTTTGAGGGGCCAGGGCAGGCACAAGACCTGTCTCCAGGAAGATTTGATGGGACTGGCGGGACGCGGTCTGACTAAGCACCTTCGATTAGGCACCTGTCACCAATATCGACACCAGGTCGGCGAGGCATGTTGTAG
>VYDA01000698.1 GCA_009843665.1 Caldilineaceae bacterium SB0675_bin_29
CAACGCACCTCGGAGAGTCTTTCGGAGGCGGTACTGATGAATAGTTACAACTATCGTTTGGACGAAGAGGCCGAAAGCCCTCCTCCCGTCGAGCAACTGATCACCGATGCTGCTGACGAAATGGTGATGGGGTCCGCTTCCGACTGGCAGGCGAAGCCTTCTTCAGATACGACCATGCCTCCCGTCTCCGCTTACCCGCCCCTATCCACGCCTCTAGCGCATTTCTCCATCGATGAACTGACCGATTCGCCGGCCGTCTACAACCGGGAGCTCAGCTGGCTTGACTTCAACTGGCGCGTCCTCTATGAAGCGCTGGACGATCGCAACCCGCTCCTCGAACGGCTCAAGTTTATCGCAATCACGAGCAGCAATTTGGATGAGTTCTTCCGCAAGCGGGTAGGTGGTCTGAAACGGCAGCAGGCCGCCGGTGTTGCAAACCTGACTCTCCATGGCTGGACTCCCGACTACCAGATTCGCCTGATCGCCCGCCACGTTCGCGCCATGGTCCAATGTCAGACCCACGCGCTTCTCAATGAGATCCTACCTGGTCTGCGCGCAGAAGGCATGCGGGTCGTTACTTACGACGAGCTGCCAGCCGACCAGCAAGAAGAGCTGGCCGAGTTTTTCCGCAGGGAAATCTACCCGATACTCACGCCGCTGGCCGTGGATCCCGGCCACCCTTTTCCCTTTATCAGCAACCTGAGCCTTAGCCTTGCCGTCGAGATGCGTGACCCGGTTAACGGCGAAGTCCGTTTTGCGCGCGTCAAAGTGCCATCCAACCGCGCACGATGGGTTACCGTCAACGACACTCTGGATTTCGTCCCTCTGGAACAGGTGATCACCCAAAACCTGGAGCTCCTCTTTCCCGGAATGGACTTGATTGCCGCCTATCCCTTCCGTGTTACCCGTAACGCCGACATCGCCCGCAGTGAAGAGGAAGCCGACGACCTCCTTGAAATGATCAGCGAGGAGCTGCGCGAACGGCGTTTTGCCCCGATCGTCCGCCTGGAAGTGGCCGAGTCAATGCCTGAAGACATTCGCGCCATCCTGATGCAGGAGATGGAGCTCCACCACACCGATGTCTACCGCCACGAAGGCCCTCTCGGCGTCGCAGATCTTCTGCCGCTCACAGACGTCAACCTGCCCCACCTCAAGAACCAGCCCTGGACCCCGCAGACTCATCCGGCCTTCTCCGGAGTCGGCAGCCTTACGCGCCCGGCCGATATCTTTTCCATCATCCGCAAAGGCGATATCCTCGTCCACCACCCTTATCACAGTTTCGCAACCAGCACTCAGGCCTTTATCGAAGCTGCGGCACGCGATCCGCAGGTCCTGGCCATCAAACAGACCCTCTACCGTACAAGCGCCGATTCCCCGGTCGGGCGCGCCCTGATCCAAGCCGCAGAACGGGGCAAACAGGTCGCAGTCCTGGTCGAGCTCAAGGCCCGCTTCGACGAGGAGCGCAACATTGAATGGGCGCGAACTCTGGAAGATGCCGGAGTACACGTCGCTTACGGATTGGTCGGTCTCAAGACCCATACTAAGACGACTCTGGTGGTCCGGGAGGAAGAGGAAGGCTTACAAGTCTATGCCCACATCGGCACCGGCAACTACAACCCCAAGACTGCGGGTCTGTATACCGACCTCGGCCTGCTTACCGCCCGCCCGGAAGTTGGGGCCGACCTCATGGACCTATTCAATTTCCTCACAGGATACAGCCGTCAGCGACACTTCCGCCGCCTCCTCGTAGCGCCCGTCAATATGCAGGACAGATTCGTGGAACTGATAGATACTGAGGCGGCCAACGCGCTTGCGGGGCGTCCCTCCGGAGTCGTCGCCAAAATGAACGGGCTCGATGACCCCGTCGTCGTCCGTGCCCTGTATCGAGCTAGCCAGGCGGGCGTGCCCATCCGCTTAATCGTGCGCGGCAACTGCCGTATCCAGCCTGGCATTGAAGGAATCAGCGAGAACATCGAGGTGATCAGCGTTATCGGACGCTTCCTGGAGCACCACCGCATTTACTCCTTCATCAACAATGGGAAGCCCCTTTATTTCATCGGCAGCGCCGACTGGATGTCTCGAAATCTCCTGGACCGCGTCGAAGCAATCGTCCCCGTGGAAGATCCCGCCTTGCAGGAACAGTTGCAGCGCATCCTCGACTGTTGTCTGGAAGATCGCCGTCAATCCTGGACTCTGCAAGGTGACGGT
Organism: Caldilineaceae bacterium SB0675_bin_29; assembly: GCA_009843665.1. Lineage (GTDB taxonomy): Bacteria > Chloroflexota > Anaerolineae > Caldilineales > Caldilineaceae > Bin5. The sequence goes on from VYDA01000698.1 coordinate 2,209, forward strand.
CTGTACCACCGGCGCGATGAAATAGAATCGTCGAACGGAACTGCCGCGATGCAGCCGGATGGAGATGTTTCGGCCCCAATCGACTTACTCGAAACGGCAGCGACGCGCCTCCAGAACGGCATCTCCAATGCAGCCCGCTACTACGGGACGCAGCAGGCACTGATGGACTGGACGCAGCACAGTCTCGGGCAGATCTAGCTCCTGCCTTCCCTTCGCCCCGGGGTCCGCAACTGCCCGTCAGTCACATTGCTGGACGGACCCAACCTCGAACCAACTTTCTTTTCGGCGGTCGGGATTACGGGCCTCACTCGCGGGGGAAAGAATCCCACAACGCCCCCTCTTGGTCCCCTGGTTCAGATGCAGCCTCGTGCCCTCCCTTTTCCCTCCAAGGCACACCGAAACATATGATTTTTCTCTCCGTGGACTTGGAATCCCCTCCTGACTGCCGGCACACCAGTCATGGGCTCCGCCTGTCACACAAAGGGACTTGACAACAACTGGCTTCGCACGTACAATTTAGCCATGACTAAAAACTACTCCTCCGAAATTAGCAACCCGCTTTCTTCCAATCACGAAGATTACCTGAAAGCCATCTACATCCTGGAATCTCGCGGCGAACAGGTCACCAATTCGGTCCTCTCTGAGTACATCGGCTTTACGCCGGCCTCTGCCACCAATATGGTGAAAAAGCTCGCCCAGATGGACCTTGTGATCTACCGCCCGCACCAGGCGGTTGCGCTGACTCCCACTGGCCGGCGCGTCGCTCTCGAGATTCTGCGCCACCACCGCCTGCTGGAGCTCTTTCTGCACAAGACGTTGGACATTCCCTGGGATAGCGTTCATGAGGAGGCAGAACGCCTTGAGCACGTGATCAGCGAGGCGCTGGAAGACGCAATTGCCGCCTCGCTCGGCTACCCCAAAGTGGATCCCCACGGCGATCCGATTCCCTCCAAGAACGGCGAGGTCAGCCACACACCAGGTCACCCTCTTTCCCAGTCCGAAGCCGGACGAGCCTATCGTCTCGTGCGCGTTTTGAGCCAGGAAAAGGAACGGCTCGCTTATCTGGGCGAGCTGGGGCTGCACCTGAACGTCGAAGTCTTTCTCCGCGAACAAGCCCCTTTTGACGGTCCCGTACTGGTGGAAGTTGCAGGTGAGGAACACGCTTTGGCAGCCGACATGGCGGCACTTCTCCAGGTTGTGCCCGCGTCAGCCGAATGAGCCTACTGTCAGGATTCTGACATTGTGCCGTCAGTCCGGTATCCTCACAATTTGATAAGATGGTGTCTGTGCATTGCCTTCCTGTCTGACTTCGGCAAGTCAGCGGAAGCTGGCATTCCGCTTTCGATGTCGACTTCGTGCCGGCGCTGTCCTGACAGGCAGGTGACCCTGGACCTCATATGATACTCAAGAACCTGACGCGGCGGTCGGTGAGAAGCGGTTTGACCCTCCTGGGGATCGCCATTGGCGTCGCCGCCGTCGTGGCGCTGGGCTCTATCGCCGAAGGAATCTCCTCGAATTTCGCCATGGTTGTCGGCGGCAGCAGCAATGACCTGCTGATCACCCAGGCGGAGGCCATGGATCCCGCCTTCAGTAGCCTCGATGAAACGGTCGGCGAGCGCCTGCTTGCCGTACCCGGCGTGGAACGGGTGGAACCCGGCGTGTACACATGGGTCACGACGCCAGGACTTCCCTTCTTTCTCCTCTTTGGCTACGAAATCGGCAGCACTGCCATGGACCACTATCGCATTGTCGAGGGCAAGCCGGTGAGCGGGCCCGGGCAGATGGTAATTGGCAGGCGTGCAACCGAATCGATCGATATCTCGGTCGGCGAC
>VYDA01000027.1 GCA_009843665.1 Caldilineaceae bacterium SB0675_bin_29
GGGCGGGGGGGGGGGGCGCCCCCCGCCAACTTGGTCGGGCCTAATAGGCCGTACCGCCCGGAACTGCAGTGGTTAGTGGTTAGTGGTCAGTGGTCAGATAGGGCGCTGCCTCTGACTCGGGGTTGATCGCGAGACGGGTGCGGCTCCGCTGCTTCCCAAGGTATTGGAAAGTTGGCCCCAAAATTGGGATGCCGGCGAAATGGGAATTCGCTTGACTTTCGGTTGGGGCTGATGTATAAGAACAGAGGCCGTGCAGCCGTTTCGCGGTGCGGAATACCTGCATAATCAGAGCGGCAACTGCGCAGGAAAATACAGGCGGTGGAACGGATCAATCGAGGCCCGTAAGTTTACGTTATCGGGCGGCTTCCTCTCCATTCCCGGCAGGGCAAGCAGGATTGGGTCAAGAACTTCAAACTTGGTCACAGAGGGCTTCCATGCACATATCTGAAGAACAGCGGGCGCAGTACCGCAAAGAAGGGTACTTTTTTCTGGAGAACGCCATCCCTGCGGGGCAGGTAGAGGGGCTGCGGGAGGAGTGTCAGCGTTACATAGACCGGTACGACGCTGAAATGGAGGCTAAGGGAGTGACAGTCCAGGGCATCAATCACTACAAGAAGAGATACTTTATCAGCAGGCGGGGGTTGGAGAGTCCGACCATCACCGAGTTCCTGTTCGGGGAACTGATGGCGGACGTCTGCAGGGCGACGCTGGGCGAGAATGCCTTCTTGTTTCACGAGCAGTATGTGGTCAAGTTCGCAGAGGTGGGCACGAAGTTCGGCTGGCACCAGGACTCCGGTTACGTGGGCCATTACCACAGGCCCTACCTGTCGTGTTGGTGCGCGCTGGACGATATGTCGATTGAGAACGGAACGGTTTCGGTTCTGCCGTTTTCGGCGATCGGGATGACGCCGGACGACCTGTATGACCATGAAATCGAGATGGGAAGCAATGACAAGATTGGTTACCAGGGAGACAACCCAGGCGTCCCGGCTCTGGTTCCGGCCGGCAGTATCGTGGTATTCAGCAGCCGCACATTTCACCGCAGCGGGCCGAATACGACGTCGAGAATCCGGCGGTGTTACCTGGCACAGTATTCGGCGGAACCGATCATGAATCGCGAGGGGACGGGTTTGTGGGGGCAGGCGATCCCCATAGTCAAGGACGGCGTGCGGTGCGGTCTGCCCGCGCAGGGCTGAATTGCATTGAAATTGCTTGCGGCGCGGCTCGAATCGGCTTTGGTGCACAGTGGAACAGGTAGCGTTGTACCTCTGTACCTACGAAGAAGGGAAGCAAAATGAGCGTTACGAACTATCTTCTGAATGATGAGCAGATGCGGCAGTTCATTTCGCGCGGCTACCTTGTCCTGCAGACGGACTTCCCAAAGGAGTTCCATGAGAGGCTGAACGCCAAGCTGAACGAAGCGATGGAGAAGGAGGGCAATCCCGGCAACAATATCTTGCCGCGGTTCAGTGAGGTCGGAGACATCATTCAGAATCCGGTTGTGCGGGGTGCGCTGGCAAGTGTTGTCGGGCCTGACTATACGATACATCCGCACCGGCACTGTCACTTTACGTATCCCGGGCGCAAGGTGCAGACGTGGCACAAGGACAGCTACTGGGGTCACCAGAAGGTGCGCAACCACCATAACTGGTGGGCGATGATCTTCTATTATCCCCAGGCGGTGGACGAGGAGATGGGGCCGTCAGGCCTGCTATCGGGGTCCCAATACTATACGAAAAGGGCAGGTGACGAGACGGAGACGCCGGTTTACATGGAAGGGCCGGAAGGCACATTTGCGCTGATTCACTATGATCTGTGGCACCGAGGGGGCGCCAACCTTTCTCAGAAGACGCGGGCGATGATGAAGTTCCAGTTTGTGCGTATGAATGCTCCTACCGGCCCGGCCTGGAACAACAAGGATGCTGGATGGGCGCCGGTCGATGATGCTCCGGTAGATCACAACGTATTGTGGGGGCACCAGTGGCGCTGGCATCGCGGTGAGTCAGGGGCGGCAGGGAACGGTGCCGCGCGAAATGCTTCGCAGTCGAACGGACACGGGACTGAGGAGACGACAATTTCCGAATTGGCCGAGAAACTGTCTTCCAGGTATGAACCGGAGGGGGTAGACTCCGCCTACCGGCTGGCGGCGTATGGAGTAGAGGCCATTCCTTCACTTGACGGGGCTCTCACCAGCGGCAACGCCACCGCCTCCCGGAATGGAGGCTACGGCCTGAGTGAGGTTGGCGCTGCAGCCCAGGAGGTCTTGTTGGATGCGATGGGGCACGAGAGCGAGGCGGCGCGCATGCATGCGGCTTTTGCTCTGGGTGAGCTGGGACTGGCGGACGCAGAGAGCGCGGGAGCGGTGGCCAAGGCAGTCTCGGACCCATCGGTTGTGGTGCGGCGCAGTGCGGTGGAGGCACTGGGGCTGCTCAAGGAACCTGTTGAGTTGACGCTGCCGGCGCTGGAGCTTGGCTTGAAGGACGACGATGACCAGGTGCGCTTTACGGCGGCGCTATCGCTGCTACGCCTTGGCACCGAGTCCGCGGGTGCACTGCCGGCTCTGCAGGCGTCACTGCGCGACGAGAACCGCTATGTTCGCGCCAATGCCGTGGATGCCCTTCGCCGAATCGGGACGAATGAAGCACTAAACATTGCGCTAGATTATCTGAGCGCGCACCGCTGGTGTCCGACAACGACGCCTGACAACCTGTTTTAGAGGAAACGCCAATGACGTCGCACGTCAGGGAACCAGACATCACGGCCGACGAGATTTCGGTTTCGGTTGAAGATCTGAACGTAGGCGAGGCCGCGGAAGTCTATCGGAAACAGGGCTGCCTGGTCGTGCGCGGTCTGATGAAGCCGTACATCAAGGATTTGGCGGCGGACATCGGCGCCACGGTGCGCCAGTCGATCGAGATGCTCGACCGGGCGGAGAGGAGGCCGGAGGGTTGGGTTTCGCCGAACGGCTCTCTGTTCATTCCTGCGCCGGACGGGTACAGCAGAGATAAGCAGATCATGACGGTTGGGATCAGCTACACCACAAGCGCGGCGTTTCTGCGGGCGGCGATGGACCCGACGGCTCTCGACATTCTCGAAGCGATTTTAGGGCCCAATATAGAACTGTTCGGACAGGGGCAGTCGCTGGTCAAGGAGCCGGTGGGAGGGCATCCCAAGCATCTGCACCAGGACTCGGCTTACTTCGAACACCGGTATGAAGGGCCGGTCGGGATTCTTACGTACGTTGTGGACACGGATATGGTGAACGGCGCGCTGCACGTCGTGCCGGGCACACATAAGCAGGGCCAACTCGAACATATCGATACTTTTTCTCACCTGGGTCTGGACGAGGATGAATGGCCGTGGGAGGCTGCGCTGCCGATCACGGGGCGGGCAGGCGATTCGATCTTTTTCCACGTCAGGACGGTACACGGCTCCAAGCAGAACCACTCGGACAGGCCCCGACCTGTCTTCATCAACCGCTACCGGCGTCCCGATGATTTCGCCATCATCCGGGCGACGACCACTTCCAACCGCGCCGAAGCTGAGAGCCGGGCGCAGCTGGCCCGCCGCGAGGACGAGCCTCCGGGGCTGATGGTGCGGGGATTCCGGCCTTACTCAGAGACGGGCGGGGCCGGCACCGATGGGGCGCGGTAGGGACGATACCACCTGGAATTTCTCCGTTAGTCTGTGGGACATAACTTTCATCACACTGGGCATCAGTTTCATTTCCAGAGAAACTGTGGTCCCGGTGTTGGTGAGCCAGTTGACCGATTCCAAACTCGTAATCGGTCTTGTCCCGGCGATGTGGTCGCTGGGCCTCTACCTTCCCCAACTGCTGACCGCCAACCTGGCCGAGAGCATGCCCTACAAGAAGCCGTTCGTGATGGTCATCGGCTTCTTCCTTGAACGGCTGCCCTATCTCCTGATCGGTCTGGCAATCCTCTTTTTTGCAGTTGAAAGTCCAACTATTGCGCTTATTGCGGTGCTCGTGGGCATTGGCATGGCCGCGTCGGGGGCAGGGCTGGGA
>VYDA01000493.1 GCA_009843665.1 Caldilineaceae bacterium SB0675_bin_29
CCGTAAGGGCTGTCAATATACTTGCCTATATTCTCATTCAACGGCCAGCCCTGGCCCCCTGCCAGTGCGAATGAGTCTGACCGGCCGTGCAGCCAGAAAAACATCTCGGCAGCATCGTTGCAGTCGCGAAACTGCTCTCGATAAGTGGGGTCTTCCAGCTTGTAGTTCGCCGTCGCAATGTCGAAGTCAGGTTCTCGGATCCAGTCCCTGTGGGGTGCTTCCGTGCGCCAGTAGTTGTACTTCAGCAAATTGCGCAATCCTGTGCCGCTGGCAACAGAGCGACGATGCCAGATCGAATAGACGGTCAGGAAAATCGTGCCCGCCGGGGCAGCAGCCCGGTACGCACCGCGAATGCCGCCGTAGTGACCCATCCTCTTTGACAATGAAAAAAGAAAATGGGACCCGGGCAGCAGCTCCGTGGGTCCTAGCTCAATCGGGCAGTCCTCGGGATAGTAGAAGACCTGGAGATAGTTCAGAGCCGGACCATGTTTGGAGTTGCCATCCCGGTGCCAACCCTGGGCCGGCGACGGGCACTCTACGCGGTGGTTGCTCATAATAATCGGCAACCCAAAGTTCTGACCCAGCAGGCAGCGGACTGCTCCCGCAGCCTGTTCGTTCAGAACTACATTGTCGACAAACCACTCCTCATGCAGTATCTCCGAAGGTTCGTGCGACGGATACCTGTCCAGGAACTCGACTGTGCGCCGGTTGATGTCGTCAGGTACGACCCCTTCCAACACCAGAAATCCCTGTTTGCAGAATTCCAGTACTTGGGTGTCCTTTAGCCCCGGCCGGCAAGAGTGCGTTCTCATGATCTATGATCTCCTTGCATCAATGCGGGATGTACACGTTCAGGAATCGCTCACACTCTTCAACAAGGCACCTTTGGTCGCAGACGGGTCGGAAACTCTCTTCAAAGAGTCTCTGCCAATACGATTTTTCATCGCTGTTCGTAAATCTCTGCCCGCTCCCTTGCTACTCTGCCGCGTGTAAGCCTCTGTAGCTCGGGAGGCATGCGCTCAAACGTCTCCGGCCAGATCGGCTGATGACCGCCCTCCCGCGCCAGGTTCCACCACGGCGGGTAGTAGGCGATATTCAGGGCCATTCTGTGCTGGTCAACTGTCGTGTTGGCGCCGTTGGCATGCCAGACCCCGCCATGCCACAGAAACACCGAGCCGCGGCGTCCGGTGATAGGGAGAAGCCGCCTGTCGTCTGCCTTCATCCCCCGCGGCGGTCGCTTGCGCAATCGGTGGCTGGTGGGCATGATGCGCGTGGCCCCGATCTCTTCGGTGAAGTCGGTCATCATCCAGATCGAGTTGATCATCCACGGCGTGTCCGGCAGAAGCTCCGGCAAGTCCTGCGCCGAGTCCGTGTGAACTCCGCCCGCAGGAGCCCCCGGCTTGACCCATTTCGAACACGCCTCTGCCAATCGGATGTCCTCCCCCAGGAAGTGTCTGACCACAGCGAGCACATCCGGATGCGCCGCACATGTCCAGCTTGAACTGTCCAGGTTCAATAGTCCGAACAGCGTCTGGTATAGATCGTCGCCCGGGTCCTGAAAGTAGATACGATTGCTTGGGTCCTCGTGCAATGTAAACAGCTTTTCCGCAATACTCTCCGCCAGTTCCGCCGGGATCGCCTCTTCCAACAGGCAGTAACCAAACAGGTCCAGATGTTCAATTGCCTCTTGTACGCTCACTTTTTCCAGCCCCTTCACTCTTCAGAGTCATTGGTTAGCGCTCGAGGATAAACTCGCAACCAAGTCCATACGTCCTTGTTTCATCCAGCAATAAGGCCAGGTTTGGAAACTGCACGACCCGCCATCCATCTCGAACTGCCTCCAGCACAGTCTGGTACGGCCATTCCTCTGGGTCCGCGATCTCGTCGACTATTTCACCATTCTCCATCAACAACATACCTTGCACCTGACTGGCAAGAGAAGTAGTGACTGCTTGCAAGTAGAGAATGTCTTGGCACTTTCCGTTGTCGCTTCGGGCTGTGTCCAGCGCCTCACGCAGCATCTCTTCACTGAGGGATCCGTCCTGAAAGGCACCGATACATTTTTCAAGCTGCTGTTCAAGTCTTTTCCCGGTCATCGGACTTCTGTCCTTTCGAATAAAAGTTGCCAGCGGTCTCCTTTAGGACTCTCATCTGCATAAAGAAAGTAGAACTTCACCTATCCATACACGCGTAGAGCTGTCTCTCCCAATACCCGCGCCTGTTCGCTGGGGGATAGGAATGCCGTATGGATCTTAGCCAGCTCGACGTACTGCTTGTAGGTCGCATGCAACAACGTTCCCGGCTGGTCGGTTCCCCACATCACTTTGTTTGCGCCGATTCGATCAACAGCAAGCCGCAGGTAGCGTTCGACGCTTGGGAAGGGATAGCCTTCATCCTGGACAAAGGCGATCAAAGAAGCACAGTCGAACCATACACTGTCCAGCAAGCCGAGGTCGATCTGCTCCTCCCACAGCCTCCAGAGCTCGGGCTCCGATTCCGCCTCTGGCCTTGGCTGACCCAAATGGGCGATAACGATGCTCAGCCCGGGGTGCCGCACGGCGATTGTACGTACGGCCTCCGTCTGATACGATCGGCTGCCGATCCCGCCCAGGTCAAGTACCAGGATCAAACCTCGACTCTCAAGCTCTTCCCACAGCCAGTCCAAATCGGGAGAACCCAGCTGGGCTTCAGGGTGGATGCCGCACAGACCGGAGGGAACAGAGCACTCCAGCTTGACCGCGCAAAAGCCCGGCGACGCAAGCGCTGACTCAAAGGATTGCCGGCTGTCGTCCATCCATGGATCGAAGTAGGCGGCGCAGGCTAGCCTGTCCGGATAGCGATGGAGCGCATCCAGCGCGTACTGGTTGCACTCGCCATACATAGGCCCCTGTAGCAGAACCGCCTTCTCCACGCCTCCCCAATCCAAATTGGCCAGCAGTTGCTCCGGCGAATAGGCCAGCCCTTCACCCATCGGCAGAGTAACCTGGACCTCCTGGCCGCCGATCACGGCTCGCCCATAACCGGTACCTCGTGTCGGACCGGCGCCATTTTGACCGTGGATTCGAGGAAATACGTGGCTATGGGCATCAACGATCATCATCAAATCTCTGACTGGCGATACCTTGGCCGGGTTCTGCACAGTGCAATCTGACCTGGCCTGGCCGCCGCCTTACGCCGCCTCGACGGCCTGCCGCCCCGCCGGCGTCAACAGCACGATTCGCCCAAGATTGTTGCCGGAACGCAGGACCGCCAGCGCCTCATTCGCGTTTTCCATCGGGAAGGTCTGTGTGACGATCGATCGGATCTTCCCCGCAGCCATCAACTGAGAAACGTCGATCAGGTCCTGTTTGCGCCCCGCCCGCGTGCCGATGATCTCCAATTCGTTCTGGGCTAGGTACTTCCCTTCAACTGGGTAGTGGTCCGGCGTGTAACCGACAATGACCAGCCGTCCACCATGCCGCAACGATTCAACCCCGGCCGCCATCGTCTCTGTCTGGCCAACAATGTCAATTACACAATCAACTCCCAGCCCATCGGTCAGATCCCTCACGACAGCGGGCAATTCGCCATCTCCTGGGTGGAGGAGTTCATCCGTGCCCAGCTGACGGGCCCATTTCCTTTTCGCCTCCGAGAGTTCGACCGCAAAGACTCGCGCGCCCGCCGCCTTAGCCAGTTGGACCGCGATCGATCCGACCCCGCCAACCCCAACAACCAGCACCGTCTCGCCCAACCGCAGCCGGGCGCGATCGATGGCGTGGTATGCCGTCATTCCCGCATCGCAACAGACCGCACTGTCCGGCCATGAGATACTTTCCGGCACATGAACTAGCTGCCGACCGGGAACCGCCACATATTCGGCATAGCCGCCGTGCCTGTCCTTGGCGCCCAGAACGCCCCCCATGTTCACGCAAATCTGCTCCCGGAACGACCGGCAAGGCAGACAATTCCCACACGTCGTGAAGTTGTAGACGATCACCCGGTCGCCTTCCTCGAATCCGGTCACCGGGTTACCAGCTTCCGTGACG
>VYDA01000008.1:0-3028 GCA_009843665.1 Caldilineaceae bacterium SB0675_bin_29
CATTGGGCGGGGTCCAGGTCAGGCCATCATCGAAGGAGCGCACGACTTCGATCCGTCGTTCGCGTCCGTTGTGGCCGGCGCCGCCGCGCAGAGCTGCGACAACGGTGCCGTCATTGGAGAGGGCGAGGACGGGAAAGAGGCCGCCATCCTTGTAGGCGATGGTCTCGCGTGTCCCGGGTAAGGCGCGTACGTCAAGGATACGGTCTGGAGTCAGGTTCGTCACTTCAGTGTCTCCTCCTGTTCGAATGGTGGCACCTTTTCCTGGGGATTTTTGGCCGCTTAATTTCGCTATTGATCAAGGGCTGCCCCCAAGAGCCGTATGTCCTCTGAAATTCCTGCCCTATCATGCCTGCGTTGGACGGCAGGTACAGTCCCGGAGGCCTCCCGGGAGCGCTTCTTCTCCATATTCAGTTGTGTACAGGCCGGAAGGCACGGGAATAGACGCCAGGGCTGTCTGAAGGCCGAGGAAACGGGCCTATTGCCGGCTTGTCGTGCGCGCCACGGCCGAGATCAGTTCTTCCTCCCTCCAGGTAACGGCGACGGCACAGTAGTTTTGGTGACTGTAGAGTGGGTTGTCTTCGGCCTGGCGGGAATCAGAAGCCTGCCGCATGGAGGGGTTGTAGTAGTACATTGTGACCCCTTGACCGTTGCCGCGGACCACGCTGGAGGGATAGCCGAGGTCGGTGCGGCGGGACTCCTCGGTGGTGTAGCCGTAGAGGTGGCCGGAGAAGGTCAGGAGGCTGTCGAGCCAGGAGCGGCCGCGGTCGCGGCTGATGCGTCCTTCGATGCGGTAGGGCGGATTGCGGGTGCCGTAGGTGAGGAGGATGTCGCCATTGGAGAGGAGAACGAGGTCTGCGGGATGCTGGCGGGCCTGGGTTATTTGGATTGGATCCGACCAGGTGAAGCCGCCGTCGTGAGAATGGGCGCTGTGCAGTCCCTGGACGCCGTCATCGCGCATGACGGCGAGGAGGTCGCCGCCGGGCAGCGCGATGAGAGCGGTCTCGTTTTTGTGGTGGGCGATGAGGGAGGGTTCTTCCCAGGTCAGACCATCGTCATGGGAACGGACGAGGTAGGAGGAGTCGAAACTCTGACCGCTGCGCTCGTCTTCCCAGGCCTGGCTGTTGTAGATGGGCGCGAGCAGGGTTCCGTCGGCGAGCGAGACGATTTTGCCGTAGGGTGAGCCTGAGGGCAGGGCGTCTATCGACAGAGGGTAGGGCTCTTCCCAGGTCAGGCCGCCGTCGAGGGAGCGGGTAGCCATGATGACAACCGGTCTGCGGTCGGCTACCTGTGTGCGGCCCTGGTAGTTGCCGTCGGCGTCGTAGTTGTGCTGGCGGTGGTAGAGGAGGATGAGTGTGCCGTGGGGTGAAATGCCGAAGGCAGGGTTGCGGTCGTCGTCCTCACTGTCGGCAATCAGGTTGGGCGGGGTCCAGGTCAGACCTCCATCGAGTGAGCGCAGGATCTCCATGCGCCCTTCGCGGCCGATGTGGCCGGCACCGCCCCGCAGAGCGGCGACGGCGACGCGGTCGGAGGTCAAGGCCAGGACGGGGAAGAGGCCGCCATCCTGATAGGCGAGAGTCTCGCGGGTGCCAGGAAGTGAACGGATGTCGAGGACAGGTTCAGACGCCAAGATAATCACTCCAGTTCGTCGGCTTGCTTCAGCGGTTGCTGGGGGGGTCTGGGTGTTTTTCGGAATTCCCGTTTCCGCTTACTGCTCCACTGTTGCCCGCACCAGCCAGACACTATTGGTATCATCCATGTCTTCGGGAATGCGGCGCCAGCCGTTGGGCACGCGGTCATACGTGTAGAGCAAGGTGTTGTCATCGACCGCCACCACTTCCGTATATGAGGTGCTTTTCTGGCGGGAGAGATCCTCGGAGTAGACTATCTGCTCGGGGGGATGGCAGCTGTTGTGGTGGGCGAGGATGTCGATCTGCTGCCAGTCCTGCCCGGTGCCGTCGGCGTTGAGCCAGAGGTAGAGGCCGGGGCGACCGCCTGAGAGCGCGACGGCGCCACCGGACATCACGGCGAGGCTGGGCTGGACGGAGAAGGGGCCTGACATGGTGACGGCAGGGGCCCAGGTGCGGCCTTCGTCGCTGCTCCAGGTCTGGCCGAAGGGAAGTTTGCTTTCGACGCGGAAGACGCACATGATGCGCCCGTCCTGGAGGCGGCAGATGGCGGACTCGCTGGGGCCGCCATCGCCGGGGACCGGGCAGTCGGCGCCGGCGACGACTGAGCGCACCGACCAGTTGGTGCCGTCGGTGGATTCCACGGCGACGATGGAGTCGCGTTCGTCGCCTTCGAAGTGGCCGTAGGCGGTGGCGAGGTAGGTACCGTCCTCGAGCCAGAGGGTCTGGCCGTTGAAGGAGAAGGTCACGACGTCGAGGCCGGGGAGGATGAGGGGGACGGGCGCGGGCATGCCGGTGATGACGACGCCGGTGGGCACGTAGTCGAAGACGCGCTGGCCGGCGGGAACAGTGTTATGGGGCGCGCCGATCCCGTTGGGACGGGGGCGGAGATCGTAGGGGAGCATGATGCTGTCGCCGGAGTGGAGGTGGAGGAGGGTCTGGCCGCCGTCGCAGGATACCTGGGGCTCGGTCCAAGTGAGGCCGCCGTCCCGGGACCAGAGTACCAGATAGGGGACACCGGAGAGATGAATATCGGGCACGGGCGAGATCGTAGAAAGGAGTTCGCCGTTGGGCATTGTCCAGAGGTTGGGGAACCAGAAGTAGCCACGGCGCCGCCCGATCAGTACCGGTTCGGAAAGCGTGACGCGCATCCCATCCAAGTCTACTGTTGCACTGTCGGTCCAGGTCGCTGTCATTTCAGCTATCGCTCCTTCCTTGGGCAATCGCTTGGGAGTTCGTAATTTCACTCAGCGGCTACAGAGGTCTTGAGTTCGTGCTCGCCGTGGAGGTCGGCGGTGACCTGGGCGAAGCGGTGGCCGTAGCGTTCAATGGCAGCGGCATCAGTGGCTTTGCCGTCGAGCGTGAAGGAGGAAGGTGGGGATCCGCCGGCAGGCAGCAGGTAG
>VYDA01000008.1:3038-4020 GCA_009843665.1 Caldilineaceae bacterium SB0675_bin_29
GCGGAGGAGATGGAAACGCGGCGGCGGGCGCGCTCCCAGTTGTTGATTTCTTCGCTGGTCCACCATTCCATGCCGAGGCTGCGGGCGTAGGCGACGGTTTCACGGATGGAGCGCTCGCACTCGGGGTCTTCGACGTGGGAGGGGTGATAGAGGACATGGGCGCAGCCATAGGTGGCGTGGCTCTGGTCGACGAGGGGGCGCATGAAGCCGTGGGGGCAGACGACGGTGAAGTCCTGGGTGAGGAAGGGGAGGGCGATCACGTCAAGGAAGTCGCCGTTGGGACGGTCGTCCTCCATGGGAAACCAGGGGTGGGAGGTGCCGAAGGTGAAGCCGCGGTCGCCGCGTGAATGTTCGAGCTGGATGCCCTTGTTCTGGCACCAGTAGTAGAACTCGAGGCGGCCCTGCCAGGCGATGCCGTGATTCTTATTGGCGACGGTGTTGGAGAGGCCGGTCTCGTAGGCGAGCGTGTCGTACTGCCAGTCGAAGTCCATCTGGCTCCAGCGGGGGGCTTCGCGCACGGGGGCGTTGCCGGTGGCGTAGTGGAGGGCGATTTCGGAGGTGGACTCGATGAGCGCCTGGTAAAAGGAGCGATCATAGCCGGTTACGGGCATGGTGCACCAGGTGGAGGGTACATTGAGCTCCTGCAGAAGGTCGAAGAGGCACCAGCCGACGAGGGGACGGTTGCCGTCGGAATCGTGGGACATGTGGGCCATTGAGGTCATCCCGCGGGGCCAGTACCAGAGGAGGGGCAGAGGTTCGCCGGCGCTGCTGAGGAGGTGGAAGATGGCGCGCAGAAGGAGCTCCTTGAGGACGTCGGCCATGGGCGACAGGATGATGCGCTGGTTGTAGTAAGTCCTGCCGTCCTGAAGGGGGATGCCGCCGGAGTAGTAGAGATCGTCGACGTCGTCGATTTCGACCAGATCGCCATCCCGTTCGGGGTCGAGGATGGAACCAGAGGGGGTGCCTGAGGACTCACGCGGGG
>VYDA01000183.1 GCA_009843665.1 Caldilineaceae bacterium SB0675_bin_29
CCCCCCCGCCCCCCCCCGCAGGCGGGGGCGGCCCCCCCGCACAAGGGAGGGCCGACTAGGCCCGACCGCCCAACTGCAGTAGTCAGTAGTCAGTGGTCAGTGGTCAGTGAAAGCAATTATTGAAGGGTGATAGGTTTGATAGGGAAAGAGAAACACCATTTTCCATGCTTAATCGTTAGCGCCTTCGGGCAAGGAGTTGGCAGTCACGACTGTCTTTATCCTTTCAGCCCGGTAAGGACGATCCCTTCGACGAAGGCCCGTTGCGCGAGAAAGTAGATAATAATGACCGGCAGCACCATCAGAGTGGCGAGGACCATCACGTAGTGGGTCCAATCGAGGCCGCTCTCGAAGTGTTGGAGTGCGTTCAGTCCTAAGGCCAGTGTAAACATATCTCGTTTGTGCAGATAGATGAGGGGCGCCAGAAAGTCGTTCCAATTGTGGAGCAGGGACAACACGAGAACGACGGTCAGCGCAGGCCGGGCCAAAGGAAGGATGATCTGGGCAAAAATACGAGGACGACTGGCCCCGTCAATGCGGGCCGCGTCTTCCAACTCCAGGGGAATCGTGCGGAAGAACTGGCGCAACAGAAAGATCGTGATGGGCCCACCAAACCAGTCCGGCACAATCAGGGGTAGATACGTCCCGATCCAGCCCAGGCGTGAGAACAGAATGTAGACGGGAATCATGGTCACAACGTATGGCAGCATCACTGTCGAGAGGATCAAGCCAAAAACGATGTCTCGCCCTTTGAAACGCAGGCGAGCAAAGCTATAGGCAGCCATGGAGGAGCTGATAATAACGCCCAGCGTAGAAAAGACCGTGATAATCATTGTGTTGGCTGTATAGCGCAGGACGGCCACAACCTCGAACACTTCCCGATAGTTTGCCCAACGGACCGGGTCGGGTATCCACTTAGGCGGAAAGACAAAGATCTCATGGGGCGCTTTCAATGAGGAAGAAAGCAGCCAAAAGAAGGGAACCAGCATAAATGCGCTACCACCGGCCAGGGTCAGATGAATCAGAAAACGGCTGGCAGTGTGCCTGATACGGTAAGCGGTCACGAGCCGCCCCCTTCTGTTTCGTAATAGACCCAACGCCGCTGACTGTAAAAAAGGACAATCGTCAGCAGCATTACCACGAGGAAGAGAATCCAGGCCATTGCTGATGCGTAGCCGTTGCGAAAGTATCCGAAGGCGTTGCGAAACATGTAGAGCACATAAAAGAGGGCGGCGTTGTCCGGTCCGGCAGAGGAGGCAGAGGGATTGGATACAAAGAGGACATAGGCCACACCGAAGACCTGGAAGCTATTGATGACCGTGACAATCAACTGGTAGAAGATAATCGAAGAGGTGAGGGGCAAGGTCACATGGCGGAACCTGGCCCAGCTGTTAGCCCCATCCACTTCGGCGGCTTCGTAGAATGTGCGGGGCACACTGGTAATCGAAGCCAGAAAGATGAGCACAGAGTTGCCCAGCCCCCACAGACCGATAAAGACGATGGACGGCACGATCCAGTCCGGATCGGTCAGCCAGCGGGGGGCGGGCAGGCCCAGCACCTTGAGTGGATAGTTGATCGGCCCGAACTCCGGATTCAGGCCCCAGCGCCAGATGGTGGCGCTGGCGACCACCGGTACCACTGAAGGCAGATACCAGAGAGTGCGATAGGAGGTGATGCCGCGCACATCGCGGCTCATCAGCAGTGCAACGGTGTAGGCGAATGTGAGGGACAGAGGCACAAAGAGCGACACATACCACAAGGTCACCTCAATGGACCGCAGCCACAGCGCATCAGTGATCAGTTTGGTGTAGTTGGCGAATCCGATCCACTTGGGGGCGGTGATGATCTCGTATTTAGTGAAGCTCAGATAGAAGCTGGCGAACACCGGGCCGAGGCGGAAAAGCAGCAGCCCCAACACAGCTGGAATGATAAACAGCCAGCCGAAGAATGTCTCTTCGAAGCTGAGGCGATGGAAAAAGCGCAGACCTCGATCGGTCTGCGCGGCGGGTGAAGATTGAGCGGGTGAAGATTGCATTTAGGAGATTTCGCCCGTCTGCAGGATGTGTTCAGAGCCCTGACGTACCTCTGTGGCGACATCTTCCCAGCGAATATCACCGATCCAGAGCTGGTCCAGATACGGTCCCCAGTAATCCAGCATCGTCTGATACCAGCCACCGTAGTAGGAGCCGATGGTGTCGCCGGGCCAGCGGAACGTCGCCTGATCCTCGAAGGCGTCATAGAATGCCTGGCGGTACTTCATTTCCGGCGGTGATTCATTGTTCAGGAACTGTTCGCGCAGATCTTTACGGGTCGGCTGCTGCATACCCAGATCGACGAGAATCTGCTGCCCTGGATTGCTGAGGCAGGCCCAGGAGATGAAATCGTAGGATTCCTGGGGATATTCCGTCTTGGAGAATACGCATAGGGGCGAGTAGTGGCCGTAGGAAGTCTTCGTCTTATTGTACGGTACCGGGAATGTGCCCCAGTTGACGCCGGCCTGGTTGATGCGGCCCAGTGACCAGACGCCGATGTGCTGCATGGCTACGGTGCCGGCCTGCAGGCTGATCTCGCCAGCGGCTTCGTATGCCGGCGATGGATTGACATAGTATTTCAGACCCAGATCCGCCAACCAGTTCATGGCCTCAATGAATTCATCCGTATCCATAGGCATGGTGCCGTCGTCAGCGATAACCTCGGCGTCGTTGCCCCAGATGTAGGTCGGCCGACCGTGACCCTTGCCAGCCCTAAGCCCGTACTGACGCACGCGGGCGGGATCGAAGCCAGAATCGTTGGCTGTATTGTCGTCCAGGTCGAAGGTGAGAACCTTAGCGAGTTCGACGATTTCGTCCCATGTCATCCATTGATCCGGCTCCGGATGCGGAACGCCAGCCTCATCGAACAGGTCGATATTGAAGGCCATGAGCATGGCGCCACTGTCCCAGGGGATGCCCCAGCGCGCGCCGTCGTAGGTTTGGGCGATCCAGACGTTTTCGACATAGTCGTCTTCATTGAAATCAGGATCGGCCTCGAAGTACGGCTCAAGATTGGTCGTCACACCCTTGCGTGTGAGGGGGCCGGTGGTGCGGTTGGCGTCGAACCACATGTCCGGTCCGGTGCCGGCGGAAATCATGATGAGCAGGGCTTCCTGGTGGGAGGCGCCGGCCACGGCGTTAATCTCGAACTCGATATTGGGGTTCGACTCCCTATATAGGGACATCTGCTGGTCCATAACGTTCTCTATGAACTGGCCGCCGCGGTTAAAGAAGTTCAGGGTAATTGGCTCGGCGGCTGCGCCTGCATCGCTGCCGGCCGGCATGGGCGCCGCGCACGCGGCCAACGCAGCGACTGCCGTGCTGCCCGCTGTCAACTGCAAAAAGCTTCTTCGACTCATTTCTGTTCGCTGCACTGTTTTCCTCCTGGAAAAGTGATGGGTTGAACGTAAAAGGATGAACCGCGTTCACTGCGTAGGACAGATGAACACGAAAGGGTTGTTCTTGGGAAATACTGCTGCCATGATTGGCTGACCGGCAGGGATAAGCGGCGATTCAATAGCTCATGTTACGCAGAAGCGGCGTCAATACGCACTGGGTCCAACTGGCACAAGGCAACGACTGCGTAACAGCAGTTGACAAATGGTATTACGGGCAGAATAAATCAGGGGTATCAGCCAGATTGCCGGCAACGTTTCCAGGACAGAATCGGATTATAACAGGCCGACCAATCCATGCCAAAATTTACTGGTCGGTACGTGTGCATTCCGCCCAGAATGTTGGGGAAATATGGCTGACCAGAAGGGCTTCAGTGTGGCCGATCGACTGGCCGCACTTGACGGACAATGAATCGGGATGCGCCCGTTGTAACGGGAGGCCATGGGGAGCCGCTTTGTCAAATCAGATGTATAATGCTCAGAATAGACGGGAGCGCGAGGGGGCCAAGAATCTCTGCGCGCCTTGTAATGTTGGCGCGTTTTCATGAACATACAGGTGATGAGAGGTCAGAAGATGAAGAATGGATTGA
>VYDA01000252.1 GCA_009843665.1 Caldilineaceae bacterium SB0675_bin_29
GTCTTTATAGTACCGATTATCGAAGCCACGTTCGAGAATGTGTTCACCTATCTTTCCAGTCGCTTTGGCGACTACGTCGGTTACTATCAGGTTGGGATAGCGCCCCTCCACTAGGCCAGCATTCTTGAGCTTACGATGTTCGCTTCTCTCTATGGATAGTCCCTTCTGCACTCGATCGAGAAGTATAACCTGTTCGAGGTCAAGATCTGTTCGCTCCAAAAGTAACCGAGTGTAACGTTCATCCAGAATACGCCCGTTGAGATTCACTGTAACAGAACCCGGCTTGGTCAGATCATAGTCCGGCAAAGGGAACGAACGCCTACGTTGAGTTTCAAACATACGTTTGATCCCGCCGCCCTGCGTGTCGATCAAATTCAATTCAACCATCGCATCCGACAGGAAATTATTGCGGTAAAAGGACTGTGGGGCGTCCTGTCGGATTACCGTCTCTATATCGCCCGGAAGAAAGTCACCGACGTTTGTCAAAAGCACGCGGTCGGGGAACTCAACAACGATGACGCGTCCCCGTAACTGGTAGTCCTGGTGAGCGATGCAGTTATGCAGTGCCTCCCGGATTACCCAGAAGTCATACTGTGTAAACTCCACTGGGAAAAGTGTCCCGCTTGGCATGGCACGCACATTCAGATTGCGGATTCGGTTTTGCAATCTGTCGCCTGCAAGCAAGAAGGGCGGACCGAAGTGTTCATAGTCGAGTTCGCGGTTTTCTGAGTCTTTCAGTATCCACGAAATTTTGGCCACAGCGGGTGACAGTAACGTAGCCGACTCCGCGCGGCCAAGAAGCAGGAGCGCAGTGCGTGTTACCTTACCCTGCTTTAGGACTCGAGCTTTGTTAAGGAGAGTGATATCGTCCCACTCAGCCACCTCGTCCGCCTGGGAGGGATGTTTGATAACGAATTGCTCCGCGCCTTAGCCACTGCCTCCGGATCAAGGTCTTCAAGCGTCGCGTCCTTGCATATCTCCGCGGACCAGTCACTTCCTCGCGTCCATATCGCGCCCTCTTTATCAGGATGCCGCTTCAAGGTTGTTTTGCTGGAGCCAACTCTGATAAAAGACTTGCCATAGAAACTGACCGGCCTACCGCGGGCAGGGTCGATCTCAAAAACCACAACACGCCCACCGGGGTGGTCTACCATGAAGACCTCGAAACCCGGGTTCGGGATCAATCCAGTCGTTATCCAGGGCAGCAGATCTTGGTTGCCTTTTGTCTTGTATGGATCGAAAGATGTTCCCACGACCTCATGAGTCTTGTCCTGAATGCCATAGAGAAGATATGCCTTCGGCTTATACTTCAGGCACGCTGCGTTCGTCAGAGCGGAGATGTACTCACCTATCCCCTGTGGATGATGGTTATCATTCTTGAATTCAACCCACTCAGTCTCTGTTGAAAACTGGCGAAGTTCATCCACAAGATGAACGCGATGATGAACATGTTCTTGATCACTTGTCATGTCCTGACCTCCTTGGAAACAGTATCGCGCCTCTCCCCTCCATCAGCCAACCCGCCAGTGGAATACCTCCGGCATCCCTTCAGGATAGGCGTCGTGCGGGTCATAGTCGTCCCCGCTCTCGTCCTCCATGATCGGCGCCATGTACTCCTCCCAGCGCACCGACTCGGGACTCTCCGCCAGGATGCGCACCGCCTCGGGGTAGTCCTCCGTCTCCATGTACAGGAACAGCTGCCGCTCGGCCATGAAGATGCTCATGCTGCGCACGCCCGCCCGCTCCAGGTCGGCCAGCACAGCAGGCCAGACCTCCCGGTGGCGCCGCCGGTACTCTTCCTCCTCCCCCTCTCTGACGTGCATGACAAACGCAACCCGTTCCATCGCAGACCTCAGTTTGCAGTAGTCAGTGACCAGTGGTCAGACACAACATCGGCCAGAGCAACTTCACACCTCCATGCCGGGTACCGGAATCGTGCTTCGCATGCCGCCGTCGACGTCAAGCGCCGACCCGGTCAGGAATTCGGCTTCGTCGGAAATGAAGAAGAGCACCGCATTCACGATATCCTGCACCGTCGGGTTGCGCTGCAAGGGTAT
This sequence comes from Caldilineaceae bacterium SB0675_bin_29, assembly GCA_009843665.1. Classification (GTDB taxonomy): domain Bacteria; phylum Chloroflexota; class Anaerolineae; order Caldilineales; family Caldilineaceae; genus Bin5. The sequence continues at coordinate 2,058 of VYDA01000252.1, forward strand.
GTCCGCGGCCGTGGCCGCCAGGATCTCCTGCGGCTGCATGCCTGTGGCCTCTGTCTTCAGTTCGAGAATCTCCTGTCCCATCCCGGTTCCCGATACGCCGACCGGGCAGACGCAGTTGACCGTCACCTGGCTCGGCGCCAGTTCGCCCGCCAGCACCTTGGTCAGCCCGACAACCCCGAACTTGGCCGCACAGTAGTGTGCCAGCAGCGGGAAACCCACCTTGGACGCGTCGGACCCGATGTTGACGATGCGGCCGCGGCCGCTGGCGCACAGCAGCTCCGCGGCTGCCTGGCAGCAGAGAAAGGTGCCCTTCAGGTCCACGTCGAGCACCCAGTCCCACTCCGCCTCGCTGATCTTCTCCAGCGGGTTGAAGGCGATGACACCGGCCGAGTTGACAAGCGTGTCCAGGCCGCCGAACCGCGCCTCGCAGGCCGCCACCGCAGCCGCCGCTGACGCCGGCGACGTTACATCCAATTCAATGGCCAGCAGATCGTCGCTGCCCAGGCCGCGTTCGGCCTCCTGCAGGCGGTCGCGATCGATGTCCCCAATCGCGACCTGCGCGCCGCGTGCCAGCATGGCCTCCGCAATCCCCAGCCCGAATCCACTCGCCCCACCGGTGATCAGCGCCCGCCGCTCGCCGCTCTCAATATCCGACACAGTCTCTCCTCCTCCAAACGCTCAGCAGTGAACGATCATCGAGCGCAATTTTCTGACCACTAACCACTGGTCACTGACCACTGCCGTCTCACTCAAACGAGTATTTGCGCACGATCTCTTCCTGTACATGAACACCAAGACCGGGCGTGTCGCGCACGGCCAGGTATCCGCCCGCCTGCACCCAGGGATCGCTGACCAACTCATGCTGCATCGGCGACTCATGCGGCTTGAGGTCCATGCTGACGCCGTGGTCCGAGATGGCCAGCAGATGGACGCTGGCCGCGCTGTTGAGCGCGCTGCTCCACGTGTGCAGGCTGAACTGCAGATTCCCGACCTCCAGCAGCCGGATCACGTCGCGACTGCCGGTGATGCCATGGCTGCGGCCCGGGTCGATCTGGACCACATCCACGCCGCCGCTGCGAATCAGGCGCCCGTAGCTCTCGACATCCCATTCATCCTCGCCGGTTCCGATCGGCGTCGCCACCGCGGCCCGCAGCCGGGCATGCCCCTCCAGATCACTCGGCAGCAGCGGCTGCTCGATCCAGCGCAGGCGGTATGGCTCAAGCTGGCGAAAGCGCTGGATCGCGGTCGGCACGTCCCACAGGTTGCGTGCGCCCGGCGTATCCACGATCAGTTCGCGCTCATCGCCGATCACCTCGCGAATGCGGCGCACATACTCGATATCGCGCCCCGCGTCCTGCCCGAAGACCGCGCCCGGGTGCATGCCCCACCCCGCTTTTACGTACTGGTAGCCTTGCTCCACCATCCAGCGAAACTCGTTCAGCGTCCAATCCAGGTCTTCCATGTCGAAGATGATCGACGCCATCGCCACCACCTTGTCATGCAGCTGGCCCCCCAGCAACTGGCAGACCGGCAGCCCCAGCGCCTTGCCCTTCAGGTCCCACAGCGCCATATCGATCGCGCTCACGCCAAAGGCGGCAATCCCTTCCGGGCCGTACCACCAGATATGGGCCAGCATCCTGTGCCAGGCGCGCTCCACATCGCGGGCGTCCTCGCCGAGCAGCAGCGGCGCCAGCCCCTGCTCGATGATCAGCTTCGTCGCCAGCGCAGCCTCGCGAAACTGCGAAATGCACTCGCCCCAACCGACCGTGCCGTCATCGGCCTCGACCCGCGCCAGGGTGATATAGCGTTCAATGCCCTTGTAATGGGGTTCCGGATAGGCGAGCGCATATGCTTGAACAGTACGGATCTTCATAGCTGTTTCTCTCTCCTTACTCCTCTCCACTCTCTCCTCGATTTTCTGGGCGGTCGGGCCTATTCGGCCCTCCCTTGTGCGG
>VYDA01000173.1 GCA_009843665.1 Caldilineaceae bacterium SB0675_bin_29
ATTCCAGGTGTAAGAGCCCTTCTCGTCCTGGGGTATCGAGTCGAAGCTCTGCATTGCCTGCCGTCGTTCCGGTGTCAGTCCGGCGCGGCTGGCAATCTCCTCCGCAAGTTCTGGAATGAAGGGAAGGTCCTCCCGAAACAGTACGGTCGAGTCTTCCGGCGTGTAATGGACCTGCAAGTCCACGTCTTCCTGGCTTGCCTCCCTTCTGCGCACGACCACGTCTAGGCGCGTCATGTTTCCCCACTCCCATTTGCGCGCGATCGCCCAGAAGCGCAACGGGCTCCTGATAACGAACCCCTCATCCGAAACCTCGTATACGGTGCCAATGTCGATGACGTGCCCGTAAAGAAGTAGCGCCCCCCAGATCAGGAACGTCCACGCGATGGCCTCCACAAAGAAGAGCCGGTCGATCCCCATTGTGAATGTCAGAGTACCCGCAATGAGCAGGGCGGCCGCCTAAACGATCGACAACGGTCGCAACATGAATATCACCGCATCTCGGATGTAATCATCCTGAAGAGATTCAGCCATAGAACCATTCTGCCTTCAAAAAAAGTGTTGATTGCTCTTCCACACAACCGCGGGCAACTGTTCCCCATGTGCCCGACGGACCGCAACAATTGGGCTGTGAATAGTATAGACTGAAGGACGGAGCCAACAAAATCTGGCTGCCGCCTACGTACTGCGATGTAACCCTTGTCATCCTGCTATCATCCCGCAGGAGTGCTGCTTCTGGTTGCTCAGTAGGTAACCAGCCTGTATCCTCTTCCTCCGACCGTGGTGATGTAAACAGGCTCTGACGGGTCAGGCTCCACCTTCTGCCGCAACCGGCTGACCAGCTTCTCGATGCGCGAATCGTCCACGTCCAGCATGTGTTCGTCGCCCCACACGCCTTCGACAATCTCGTATTTGTCTACAATGTTGTTGCTCATCACGTAGAGTAATTTCATCAACCGAAATTCGAGCTGAGTGAGGTCAATCGGACGGCCGCCTAAAGTTACCTCCCCGCTCTCTTCATCTAATCGAAGCCCTTCCCCCAAGGTCGCCGCAGCCTGGTGTGCCAGAACATACTCGGCAAATAGACGGCTGAATGCGCGTAACTCTTCCCGCTCTTGTACCAGGACGTGATGTTTCATCAGCTGCGACATTGAGGCAGCGTCAGGCTCCTGCCCGGAGAACAGGAGGCGCAAAGCCTCTTGCTGCTCTGTCGTGCAGCTCTTCCATATCTTCTCGCCTTCGGATTGCAGGGTCAGATCGCCGCGTAGCTGTTCTATCAGTCCCCTGAGAAAGGAGAAGCGATTCTGCCCGCCCCCACTGTCCCGATCCAGCGCTGCCTCCGCACGCGCCAGTATCCGGCTGACCCCGGTCAGATAGCCCGGATGCCCACCGGTCCATTGGTAGACAAAGTCGATATCTTCCTCGAATGGGACGACGCCATTCTGCGCGCTGAAACGACGTAGGTATCGTTCCACGTCATGTCGGGAAAGGGGTGCAAGGTGCCACGGATGATGGGCAAACAACTCGCGAAATTCGCCGCTGTGGTCGCCGGGACGCAGCGTCGCCAGTGGCCGTACCGTTGCTGTAACAAAGACGAGCCGGTTGCCGTAGCGGTCCTTCTTGGCTCTAAGGTTGAGAAAAACGCGAGTGTCGATCCGCTGAAATGGCTCGTCAAATTCGTCGAACAGCAGGACCAGTTTGTACTCAGACTTGTGCAGCGCGGCGGTCAACCCGTTGCTGAAACTCAGAGGAACTTGAAAGACGTTTGCTGGGGCAATCAGGGCCTCGTAGGCCTCCTGCAGTTCCCGGTTTTCTGCCAGGACAGGGCTGCTCTCCTGCAGACATCGCAGCACCAGCTCATAGAACCCCTGCTCCGTCATATCCAGCATGCGGTTACAGTCAATGTAGACCGGCAGAATCGCGCCGCCCTCTTCCCCCAGATGTTGCAGCCAGACATCGGCGTGGGCCAGTACCCGCATCAGCGAAGACTTGCCCACATTGCTGAAACCGGTTACCTCGACACAATGGGAACTGTTGAGCAACTGAATGATCGGCCCTACGTCGGTCTGCCTCATATCAATTCCCTCGGACTGGCGCAGAGTCGTTGTCATAGGCCCCCCCGAACCACAGCCACTCGTGTCTTGATTCGCTACTGAGATTCTGTTTCCCACATTTTCGACAACTTGCCCTCACTCGTCAAACAGTGGCAAATTCGGTACCGTCTTCCAGGAGAATGTCCGCCGTTAGTACCTCCAATACCGCTTCCGGCGTGGTCTGGCCGATACCGGCCACCACAGGAACTAGGCCTAGCGGATCCCACCAGAATGCAGGCGCTGCGACCGGCCGCTGAGACCCCAGGATAGGCGGCGGCTGCGTCGGTCGCGGCCACTCCTTCGGCCAGTCACCGCTGACCAGGCGGACGGGCGGCCACTCGGCCAGGATTTCCGGGCGTTCTCCCGGGCGAACACAGTTCATTCGCAGGCCCTCTCCTTCCTGATCGGGCATCTCCCACACCCAAACATGCAGCCACCTGTCCGCTGCCGCGTACAACCCATGCAACGTCGGCAGCTGCTGTCGACGCCTCCACAGACGGACCGCCTGCGCAAACGCCCACTGCGTGCTGGACGGCTCTACCGGGTGATCCAGCCATTGGGCAATCTCCTGCATTGCAGGAATGGCAAGGGACCGATGCCAGTGAAGTCGCTCGAGTACATTGGTCAGAGCGGTAGCGCTGCTGCCATCGCCGGCGTTAAACACGTTATCGGCCGTCGCCGCCGCCCCCCCACCGGTCCGTTGCCGCCAGTTTGCCAGCGCCGCTTCCGCTGACTGGCTGTTTCCTGCAAAACAAAATAGGGGCCTCTCTTCAGCAGGTAGCTGGGCCGCAGCTTCGATCGCGAGACCGCTCAAACTCAGTACCTGGTCCTGGCTTCGTGGGCCAATCTGTTCGTGCCCGCCGACGATAAGAACGACATCCGGTCGCAGTGACTGGAACTCTCTGGTCAGGGCCCTTGGGCTCTGCTGGGGACCCGGCAAATAGGTGGCAACGGGATTGCACAGCGCGCCGGCTAGCGCGGCTTCGCCTGCAGCCAGGCTTCCGCCGCCGGAAAGCCCCGCCAACCATACCCGCAGAGGCGCCTGCAAATCCGCTACCGCGAATGCCTGGCCTACCCCTTCAGCCACTGCCTGCCCGGGACTGTACAAACGGGGCCGGCCTCTCTCCCCATCCCAGAGTGAAATGTTAAACTGACTTTCCAGGCGCCTGACTGCCTGGACCAGAGCGGACTTGCATTCGCCAGGGCTGGCACGTTCTGACAATTCTACCGTCTGCCAGCCAACCATGCGTCGGATCTCTTCCACGGGTTCGATCAGGACAGCTACCGCTCGCTGTGGCTCCGCCGCCAGGGCCAGTATGCTCTGGGGCGCGAAATCAGCAAGGGAAGATGGCGAGCGCCCCCGACGCCCGACCGGCGCCGGCTCAACAAGTGACAAGCTCATGAACCGGTTCCGCGAAGTGAAGCCCAAAGCAGCTGCCAGAGATCGCTGCGCGGAACTTCAAACAGAAAGTAGTCCAGCCGGGACAGCGTAAGTGAAAAGCGTGCCGCAACAAGTCGCGCGAAGACAATGCCGGCAGCCAGCCACAGCGCCCTGCGCCCAATGCCCTCCCAAACGCGCAGCAACGGCAACATGACCATTCTGTAGAGCCTCGGCCGCCCTTTGTCAGCGGCTTCTGCTCTTTCTGACGGCGAAGTCCCCGTTGCCGAATGACCATTCTTTGTTACTCCGGCAATGGGGCCAAGCTGCAAATGAATCAGCACGCCGCCAGTGATGATCAGCGTGAGGAACCTGACCAGCCACGTCGGCTGACCGGCGCCGCCAGGCCCATCGCCTGTAGCCGCGGCCGCGGCGAGCTGCGGCCACAGCGTCCCCTGCACCGCCCCGCTCACGGCGACGCCAAGGATGACGCCCCCGAGAATGGCTGCCGGTACCGCCGCTAGCAGACGGAGTAGGCT
>VYDA01000630.1 GCA_009843665.1 Caldilineaceae bacterium SB0675_bin_29
GGCGGCAGACGCACCGAAGGCCAACGGCAGCGACAACGGCACGAGCTCGGTACGCATTCCGCCCAGCTCTCCGAAGACGAATGAGCCGGCCACTCCGACGAGAAGGCCTGCCAGCCCGCCAACCAGGCTGAGCATCACGGCCTCGAGGAGGAATTGCCGCTGAACGTCTCTGGGGCGGGCGCCAAGTGCCTGGCGCAGTCCGATCTCCCGCGTCCGTTCGGTCACGCTGACGAGCATGATATTCATGATGCCGATGCCGCCCACGACGAGTGAAACTGCCGCCACCCAAGCGAGCAGGCTGCGAAATGCGGCCGTGGTAGAGGCCCGGGCGTCGACGATGTCCTGCTGGGTTCGCACACCGAAATTGGGCTCAGCCGGATCAATCTGACGGCGCCCGGCCAGTAGCGCAGTTATCTGTTCCATCACGATGTCCATCACATCGCCGTTTTCCGCCTTGACCAGGATCATACGTACCCTATTGCCGCCAAAGCCGGAGCCCCCGAATTTCTTGAAGACAACCGAAGCGGGAATGTAGATGCGGCCGTCGTTATCCGTGGCGCCTACGACGCCCTGTTCGGCCATGACTCCGATTATCGTAAAGCGTGAGGAGCCTATGCGCACCTGCTGGCCAATCGGGTCGGCAGTTTCGAACAGGTCCTCGGCGATTCCGGCACCGAGAATTGCAACTCGTTGAATCGCCTCGTTCTCGGCATGTGTAAAAAAGCGGCCTTGCCCGATATCATAGTCTCTTACCTCCAGGAAGTCGGCTGTTACGCCAACGATGGAGACACTGTTGAGCGTGGTACTACCGCCCTTTACGGTTTGCGTTGTACTTTGTTCCAGTGATACGCCGCTGATGTTTGTGAGGTTGTCGGCGAGGAAGAGGACCTCGTCATAGGTAAACGTGGTGATGCCGCCGGGGCCACCACCTGCGAATCCTCTGCCTGCGCCGCGCACGCCGCCAAAACTGCGAAACGGGGTAACCATGATCAGGTTTGCGCCCAGCCCGCTGATCTGGTCCTCGATCTCTGCCTCAGCGCCGGCACTGACGGCGAGCATGATTATCACGGCGGCGACGCCGATGATGATGCCCAAAGTGGTAAGGAACGAACGCAGCTTATTCAGCATCACGCCTTCCCAGGCGACGCGAAAGGAGTTGGGGAGGGTCATCCCGTGCAGTTTTTTGAAAGAGTCATCCTCAAGCCTCTGTCTGCCCAAAGGCGCAGTTGTGATAGAGTCCTGCAGCATGTGCAGTTTCTCCTCTCCGATATCTTATGTTCTTCGAGCAGGAGTGAAGGCGATTGGTCCTATGGCGAATTCACGAGAAGTCAAGTTACTACCATTTGGTCGATTTCAGCCTGGGGGGCGACGACTTTTCCGTCCAGTACATTTACGACACGCCCGGCCTCACGTGCTCTTTCCGATTCATGCGTAACCATCACGATCGTAGCTCCCTGGTCATGTAACCGATGAAATACGCCCATTATCTCCGTACTGGAGCGGGAATCAAGATTCCCCGTAGGCTCGTCTGCCAAAAGGAGGGACGGGTCGTTAATCAATGCGCGGGCAATGGCAACGCGCTGCTGTTGTCCACCTGACAATTCGGAGGGCAGGTGGTGCAGACGGTCACCCAAACCAACGAGGTCCAGCAACTCTGAGGCCCTGTCGCTGCGTTGATCTTCGCTCCAGTTCTGAAATCCGTTGTACATCATGGGCAACATCACATTCTTGCGCGCGCTCAGGCGAGGAAGGAGATTGTAAGACTGGAAGACGAAGCCGATTTTGCGATTGCGTACGGATGCCAACTGGTCGCGATTCAGGCTGCTGACGTCTTCGCCGTCGAGGAAGTAAAGACCACTGGTAGCGCGGTCCAGGCAGCCAATTATGTTCATGAGCGTGGACTTTCCAGAGCCCGATGGCCCCATAATGGCGACAAATTCGCCCCTATCGACCTTCAGGTCCAGCCCGTTCAGAGCATGGACGGCGATTTCACCGCCGCCATAGGTTTTTGTCATTTTGGTAATGTCAATGACGAGATCGTCCATGTCGTACCCTACGTAGTCGGGCAGCCAGCAAGTTGGCTAACCCAAGCACTCAGTTGCTTCCAACCCGGGCATCGCCGGTGCTGATCGTTTCCCCTTCTTCCAGCCCTGAAAGGATTTCGGCACTGACGAAGTTCCGCAGCCCAACCTGAACAGGTCGAAACTCAAGCTCATCTCCCGGGCCAACCACGAAAACAGCGAATTGCCCGGGACTTATCTCTCTCAGGGCCTGGACGGGCACGAGGAGCGCATTGCGGGCCTCCCCGGCGATAATCTCCACCTCGGCATTCATGCCGAACAGCAGCGGAGCCGAGTGTTGGGTCATGTCGATGCTGGCCCATGCCTGAATTGCAGAGGCTCCGTCGACCTCAACCAGTGCAGGCTCGACCCGCGTAATGTTTCCTGAAAAGGAGAAGTCCGGGAAGGCTTCGAAAACGATGCTGACGGGAAACCCGGGCACGGCCGCGGAGATGTCCAGCTCTTCTATCCAGAATCGGACCTGTGCAGTTTCGGTATCCGCCAAACCGATGATTGGGCCCATCGAGACTGAGTCACCGGACTGAACTGCAACGGATGTGATGACGCCCGCGATGGGGGCGCGAATGGTGCCGCCCTCGATTTCGCGTTGCACGTCCTGTGCGGTCAGTCGCGCCTGCTCTACCGCGAGTTCGGCTCGTTCCAGCTCTTCAGCGCTTGGGCCGTCCAATAGGTCTTCCAGCCCGGCGCGGTTCTGTTCCACTTTGGCCCGAGCCGCGGCCACATCCAATTGGTCGGCCTCCTGAAGCAGAAGGTTGAGCGTGTTTTGAGCCTGCAAGACCCGGGCCCTCGCCGATTCGATCTGGTCTTCGGAGGCTCCGGCTGCACCGATGTTGTACTGCGCCAGGGCCTTCTCGTAGGCGAGCGTAGCCGCCTGCAGATCGGCTGCCTGCGAGGTCCTGCCGACGTCGTTACGCCAGGCGACTCGGTCGTAGGCCGACTGGGCCTCAGCGAGGGCGACTTCGGCTGATTTCAAGTCGGCCTGCAGGCTGGTAATGGTGTCCTGAGTGGGGCCTGCCAGCAGCGAGTTGAGCGCACTCTGGGCGCTGATAAGTTCGCTGCGCGAAGCGTTGACTTCCTCGGCAGTGGGCGGCGCGACCAGGCGGTCATGTTCCGCCTGGGCAGCTGCAAGGCTTGACTGTGCGGCAGCAAGATCTGCTGCACCTACTTCCCCGGTCAGTTCAGTCAAGGCGATCTCCGCAAGGCGAAGGTTGATTTGGGCCGAGATGAGTTGCGAGTTCAGGTTTGAATCATACTCCAGCGTTGCCAAAATCTGATCGGCGTCTACATGTTCCCCAACCTGGGCGGCTATGCTGCTTACGATACCGCTGCTCCTGAATCCGACCTGTGTTTCCTCGCCGGCAAACAGGGTGCCGATTCCGCCAGCCGTCAGAACGATATCGCCGCGCCGTACTTGTGCCGTCTGCAGTTCCGGTGCAGCTACTGCGGGCTCTTCGACGACAAAATAGGTACTGTAGCCGTAGTATGCCCCCGTTCCGAAGACGGCTACTGTCAGCAGACTAAGGAGAATTGACTTCATGGGTAGCCTCGATTCCTGCCAAAAGGAGGAATTCCGAAGTAACCAGTCTAGGAGCCAGCTTTCGACTCGAGCAGTTCGATCAGTGGTGTCATGAGAATGCCAAACCGCCCCGGGCCGCCGGGCCCGCCCGCGCCGCCCCGGCCTTGAAAGCCGCCTTCAGGAATTTCAACACCCATTTCTCGTAGTCGTTCCTGTCGCTCTTCAGGTGACAGAGCCTGCATTTCCTGCCGGAATTCAGCCCTTTCTTCTTCAGACATGTCGGCAAAAATGCCGCCTCGGCCGCCCTGACCTCCCTGACCCGGGCCCTGGCCCTGTCCGAACTGTGGCACCTCGATGCCATTTTCCTGGGCCCACTCGTTCATGTCGGTGAAGGTCAGCTGCATGGCGC
>VYDA01000195.1 GCA_009843665.1 Caldilineaceae bacterium SB0675_bin_29
ATGCAGTGATCTATGATCTTGCGCCGGATTTCCTTCTGAGATATTTCGGGAAGATGCTGTGTGCTGATCAGTACGGTGTGGATGCGTTTCGGCTTGCCCAAACTGTATTCCACTGTAACCTGTGACTTGCCGTCCGGGCACAGCCAGGGAAGTTCGCCATTTTTTCGAAGCGCGGCAAGGCTGCGGCTGAGCTTATGGGCCAGGTAGATGGGCAAGGGCATTAACGAGTCGGTCTCGTTGCAGGCGAATCCGAACATCATGCCCTGGTCGCCTGCGCCGACCGACTCGATCTCGTCTTCCTCGCTGTCCATGATGTCATTCTTGAATTCCTGAGCCCGGTTTACGCCGAGCGCAATGTCAGGCGATTGCGATGCGATGGCGACTTGCACACCGCACGTGTCGGCGTCAAAGCCTTTGGCGCTGTTGTCGAATCCTATTTCTTTGACCACTCTTCTTACGAGTTCGTCATAGTTGACGGAAGCAGTGGTGGTGATTTCACCGAGGAGAATAACAAAGCCCGTTTTGACGGCCGCCTCACAAGCGATGCGCGCTTGCGGGTCCTGGCACATGATGGCGTCAACTACGGCGTCGCTGATCTGATCGCACATCTTGTCTGGGTGCCCCTCAGTCACCGATTCGCTGGTAAAGAGGAGGGAGGGAGCGGTCATGAAAGTGCTGCTCATTTGCTGTTCTCCTGACTGCCGCCCGCCTGACTGGGGGCGTAAGTCTCATTCGGCTGTGCCAAGAGTCCACTCGTTCAGGTAGGCCTCTTGTTCGGCAGTGAGTGTGTCGATTTCAACGCCCATGGCTTTGAGTTTTAGGGCAGCGATCTCTCGGTCGAGTTCTTCAGGCATATCGTAAACGTTGCCGCTCATATCTCCGCTGTGTTTGAGCAGGTACTCGGCGGCAAGTGCCTGGTTGGCGAAGCTCATGTCCATGACGGCGCTGGGGTGGCCTTCGGCCGCGGCCAGGTTGACGAGGCGGCCCTCGCCGGCGACGTAGATGCGGCGGCCATCGTCGCGCGTATCCTCGTCAAGAAAGTCGCGCACGCGAGTTATCTTGGGGGCCATCGACTCGAGCGCTTTCATATTGATCTCGACGTCGAAGTGGCCGCTATTGGCGAGAATGGCTCCGTCACGCATCTGATCCATGTGATGGCGGTCGATAACGTTGATGTCGCCGGTGGCGGAACAAAAGATGTGCCCTGCGACGGCTGCCTGGGTCATAGGTGCGACCTGGAACCCGTCCATGACGGCTTCGAGGGCACGTAAGGGATCGACCTCAGTGACGATGACGTTGGCCCCCATGCCCTTGGCGCGCATGGCGATTCCTTTGCTGCACCAGCCGTAGCCGCCGACGACAAAGGTCTTGCCGGCCATGAGAACGTTGGTGGCACGGATGATCCCATCCAACGTGCTCTGGCCAGTGCCGTAGCGGTTGTCGAAAAAGTGCTTGGTCATGGCGTCGTTTACGGCGATGACGGGAAAGGCCAGTTTGCCCTGGGCGGCCATCGCCCTGAGCCGGATAACGCCGGTTGTGGTCTCCTCGGTTCCCCCTACGACGCCGTCGAGCAGGTTGCCGCGCTGAGTGTGGAGCATGGCGACGAGATCCATGCCGTCGTCCATGGTCAGGTGGGGTTCTGTGTCGAGGGCTGCGTTGAGGTGGGCGTTGTACTGCGCCGTGGTTTCGCCTTTGATGGCGAAGACGGGCATTTCATAGTAGGAGACGAGGGCGGCGGCGATGTCATCCTGGGTGCTGAGGGGATTGCTGGCGCAGAGGGCGATTTCGGCGCCGCCGGCGATGAGGATGCGCATCAGGTTGGCCGTCTCGCTGGTGACATGCATGGCTGCGGCCATGCGCACGCCTTCAAATGGTCGTTCTCGGCGATATCGTTCTTCCAACAGGTCGAGGACGGGCATCTCTTTGGCTGCCCACTGCATGCGAAAGCGGCCGCGTTCGGCGAGATCGATGTCGGCTATATCGTAGTTTTGCTGTTGAACTGCGGTGGACATCTGTGGGCTAACTCCCATATAGAGTGATACTTATTTTGAACCCAGAAACTGTCTTTCAAATTGAAGCCAATCGGCCCGAATTCGCTATTGTCGGCAATCGGACTTTTCGGGCTAAACCTTCAAAGAATAGGCAATGCACATCAAATCCTAGCTTCTCATAGATGGATCTGGCAACCAAATTCTGTTCGTCTACGTTCAGCACGATAACACGGAATCCATCTTCTTGCAGGGCACGAGAAATGCTTGAAGTGACCGCGCTTCCGTAGCCCATGCCACGGCAGTCGGGCCTTGTGTAAATGTTGCCGATTGCGGCTACTCCTTGAGAGACAGTTGCGTCGACGGGGCTCAAGTACCTGGATGGGTTCGAGTTTGCGGTAGTAGGAGACGGACTCTCGGTACGAAAAGCAACATGCGTCCCACCGGCTGCAGCGAGCGTACCGTCACCGTTTTCGATACCGAAGAAGTAGCCATCTTCGAGCTGGCAGGGGTCGAAGGCGTCCGGAGCGTAGTCGCCCCCGTGTCTGTACAGGGCTTTCAGGCGGCATTCGTCTGTACGGGCGAGGCGGCGAACCGGCTGGCCGGGAGCTGGTACCTGCCTGCCCTGCGTCAGCACCATGCGCACCATTTTTTGGGGCACTACCTGCTGATAGTGCTGTTCAACGGCTGGCAGGTGCGATGGAAGAATGCTCAAGAACAGTTCTTCGGGAAGGTCGGCGCCTGTCAGCGCGGCGGCGACGCCTGCGGGCGAACCGGCGGTCAACAGGACTGGCGGAACCAGACCGAAATACAGGAGCGCGAGTCCGCTGGCGTCCGGCGCGACGCGCCAGCGGCAGTGGCGGGCCAGATCCGGACGGAGGTCGGCGATGGCATAGGCGGCCCAGACGGGATCCTGTGAAAGAATGTCCAAAACGGGCGCGTCGACTGCGTGCGCGTTGCGCATTTCAGGCCGGTTCTTCCCAGAGCAGTTCTTCACCAAAGGTTTCCTCGTAGCGATTAGCAAACTCCCGCTTTGTAAAGTTGTGATTTGTCGTTCCAAACTGCTCCAGTACGTAGGTGGCGCACAACGAACCCACACGGCCACACACGTCTATGGGCATTCCGGCGCTGTGGGCGGCAAAATAGGCGCCGCGATAGGCGTCGCCGGCGCCGGTTGGCTCGGCGACCCTATGCGGGGGCGCGATTGGAATGTGGAACTCCTGGCCCTGGTGATAGATGAGGCTGCCGGCGCGGCCTTCGGTGACGATGAGCGTATCGACTTCCTGGAGAATAGTCTGTCTCGACCAGCCGGTCTTATCTTCGATGACTGCCATTTCGTAGTCGTTTACCATCAGCCAGGCGGCGCCGGGAATGCTGCTGCGCAGATCTTCTCCGCTGAGCCGGGCGGTCTGCTGGCTGGGGTCGTAGGCAAAAGGGATGCCAAGATCCCGGCACTCCGAAGTGAAATTCAGCATGGCCTGCGGATCGTTGGGACTGATGATGACCACATCGGCATCGGTCAGGCCCTCGTCGGCGAGAGAGAGATTGCGGCAGTCGCTCATGGCGCCAGCGTAGAAGTTGGCAATCTGGTTCTGCTCTTCATCGGTGCTGACGAAGAAACTGGCGGTGAATTTGCTGGGGATTTCGACGACATGATCGGTGTTGATTCCGTGCTCGTCCAGCCAGGCTTTGTAGTCGCCGAAGTCCTGACCTACTGTTCCGAAGAGGATGGGGTCGCCGCCAAGGAGTTTGAGAGAGTAGGCGATATTGGCGGCGGTCCCTCCGCGCTGGCGAACCATGTCTTCCACCAAGAAACTTACGCTCAATCGGGTCAGTTTTTCGGAAATGATCTGGTCGGTGAAGCGGCCGGGGAATGACATCAGGTAGTCATAGGCGATGGAGCCGGAAACAACGATTCTCATAAGGCACCCGTCAGAGGATTGGTCTGCATGGTCGACTGGCCGTTGCCATCTTCCAGCTCAAGAATGACG
>VYDA01000359.1:0-1057 GCA_009843665.1 Caldilineaceae bacterium SB0675_bin_29
AGCAGCACCATCCAAATGACATCACTGGCTGTCAGGTACCAGAGCAGGTCGGCGATGCGCACGATGCGGCCCGTCCACTCCTCCACCGGGAGAAGCTCAATCGCACTATAGTTGCGCACGCCCAAGTCCCAGGGCGAAGGCGCCACGGCCCAACGCAGGCTGTCCCAATACAATATCGGCAGAACCGCCAGGGCCACCCCACCGGCGAGGCGCAGGCCCGCTGCCGCCATCGCTTTGGCTCTCGGGTTCCCCGCAATCAGGACTGCCAGCGTCAACGGCACAAAGAAGATCCCCTGCTGTTTGGTCATTACCTACGAGGCAAGGCTAATTCAAGCAAAAAAGGTCGCGAACTCTGAGCGGCGAAGAGCGAACAGACGCCGGCCAGCACCAGCACCGGATCGGTGAACGCCGTCGGGCTGTAGCTGATTGCAAACGGATTCAGGGCAAACACGGTCGCTGCCACCAAGCCGGCAGCCGGCGACCAAGCTCGCTTTGCTATAGTTGCGACGATCGGGATCGTAAGAATGCTGATGCCGATGTTCAGAAGCCGTGCGCTGGCCTCAGATGCGCCAAATACCTGGAACCAGTACGCAAGCAGCCAAATGAACAACGGCGGTTTGTCTATCCACTGCTCGAGAAACTGGGGATCATCGTGAAGAAAGCGCAGCGCCCAATAGCTGTAGAGCGCTTCATCCTGATGAAATCGAAAGCGGTCCAGCATAACCAGGCGCAGACCGATTCCCAGCAGCATCAGGACACACAGATAGCGCTGGTAGCCTGCCCTCGCGCTCAGGATGCCGGTAAGGGAGGCCCGCGAGTGAGTTTGAACGGCCGCCGGTCTTTCTGCGGCCGCTGAGTGCAACGTGAAATGCACGATTTCGTGGCTGTCGTACTTTCTTGCGATAGGTGGGAAGCTGGACCAACGCCCGTCGAGATGCTCAGGACATCTGCAGGGCAATGCACATTCTACTCCAGGGCAACTGGGCGTTCAAAAACTGAGGACGATTTAAGGGTCCTGTATGGAAGAGGGGATGGCTGCTGGCAAGTGGAGGTCGAT
>VYDA01000359.1:1067-3971 GCA_009843665.1 Caldilineaceae bacterium SB0675_bin_29
TCGATGTAACGGGATGCTAAGCCCATGCGCCGCCTGACCTCTGGGGCCAACGTTTCCTATCGGTCAGCGCTTGGTCTGCCACTCTTGCAGGTCGCCGGAGCTCCTTCCAGTAGTTCAAGCATGTTTACTGAGCGAGGCGAGGAGTCGTCCTGCTCGGCGCCCCGCCCCTTTTCGAACTGTCCCACGACCGCAAATACTCCCGCTTGAAATAGTGTCACTGCCGTGATCTGGGCAGGTGTGATGCCAAATCCGCTATGACTGTCGCCAAGGCCCTCTACCCTATCTCTTGCGGTCAAGTTACTCAGAAAACAGTCTGAAAACTCAAGTATACTGGTGGTGAATTTTTCTGAACTGTCTGCACTGTCCATTTTTGCCAGGATGGTCGCAAGGTCTTTCAATTCGGCTCCGGTATCAGGAGGATGCGCAATTGCAATTTCTACCTTTGGTTCGGACCTCTGCCATGCCAAAACCTCTTCTGAATCGAAATGAATTCTGTCCTGACCGTCAAAGTAGTCATAAGTCTCGACTACGATCAATGAACTGCTCGTTATGCCCGGGACTTATCCTGTCATTGTCAGCGTGTCTCTTTCATGTGAGACATCGGTCCTCGCCTTCCAAATAGACTTAGCGTGCCAGTCGTATTCCCCCTCGCTGTCTTCATATCGCTCTAGCACAAATACGTTTGAACTCGCCAAGCTCACAATGGCAGCGGATTTCAGTAACAAGGGATCGACTCTGTCCGCCACGTGGGCGGTCATCAGACTGTGTTTAAACCGCGTAAACTTTTCAACTTCATCTGCCCAAGGCTCAATATGTCCACTCTCGGAAACCGAAACCATCCAGGAATATTCTACTTGGCTGATTTTCACACCGTCTCTGTGGAATGTTAGCTTTTCAGGGATATCTCAGAGATGAATGACGACGGTCAAGACCTGGTCGCGCAACCTGGATTCCACACCTACGATATCAATGTAGCCAGGCAAATCGGCAGACGGCTCGGTCTCAACTGTCTCTCCAATCAACAGCGCGCGTTCATTTGAGACACACAGCCCCGACCGTTCCGATACTGCCGGCGGCTCCGCCTGGAATTGGCACACAGGCTGTGAGAAACAGCGCGATCCCAACAATCAGGAGTTGCCTATCCATGTATCACAACCCTTTCCGACTGACTTTCGCGGCGCTGAAATGCCACCCAGTGTCTCTCATGCAACGAATCAGAACTGTCGAAACTGCTCTCGAAACAGTGTAACCGTTGCAGACTGCGCCTGTCCCTACAGAATGTACCGATATCGGGAGATCATAGGTTCAATATTGGGAGATTGCTCACTTGAAGATGCCTTCTAAGGTGATACAATCTTTAATAGAATGTAACGTCAGAACACAGCGACGTGTCTGGCAGTAGACAGCGGAGGAAGCTGTGGAACGGAAAATGTTCGGTAAAGTCGTTGCCGCCCTGCGAAAGGAGCAGATCGATTTCAAAAGCGGCAACAGCTGGAGCCAGGAGAGGCTGGCAGAGGAGACCGGGCTGACGACAAGAATTGTGGGCAAGATCGAGAGAGGCAGCCAGGTGCGGCTGGACAGGGGAACGCTTCAGGAACTGGCGCGGGTATTCCGACTTACGTCGATGGAACGCCGCGAATTTTTCTCCATGGCCAGCGAAATCACGGACGACGCGATTGTTCGCGCCGACCTCAATCACCAGGAAGTCTTCGCTCAAGTCTGGACGACGCTTGGCACGCTTTGTACACCCGCTTTCCTCATGGACTCGTTCGGCGATCTGGTCGGCGCCAATCGCGCCGTCCTCGACTTTCACAAGCTCAATTGGTCACAGTTCAACGCGGCTAGATGTTCAGCCGGTAACGTCAATATCCTCTCACTCTTGCTTGCACCGGATGCGCCAATTCGCCGTGTGTTGGGTAGCGGCTGGCATGCCATAGCTCTTGCCAACATGCGTCAATGGCGGGTCATGACACTGCGGTATCGCCATACGAACCGCTTCCGCAATCTTTTTGTAACTCTGTCGGCCTACCCCGACTTCCAGATGCTATGGGCGGCCAGTCGCCGACGCGTCGAAGACGACAATAGCCGCCTGCGCAGTCACTTCTACACACACGGCATCTATGGGCCGGTTGCCTATTCCGTCTTCACCAACATCAGCCTGAGCTCCTGCGGCGATCTCTACCTTGCCACCTTTGTACCCCAGAATCGGGACACAGGAGCCGTATTCCAGAACTTGGCGGACAGAAGCAACCGCCCCTTGGCCTTGACGCCGTGGCCGAACCCCAGCCTTCCTTGCAATGCCTACGCCTAAGTGATTGCGTGATCGAAAGCGTTTCCTTTCCAGACAGGACACGGCCGGCGCCCAACTGTCATGTTTGAGTTGCGGCGGTCCAGGACCGGAAGTCGATTGCCCATTCTGACCTGAAAAAAGAAGGAATCCACAGGATTGAGCTGTGGATTCCTTCAGACAGGCGCCTTCGAATCTTGTGGGGAGTAATCGGGGCCGTCGTGTGCTACGATCCGGTAGAACTCGATTTTGGCAATAGCCGGAGCCAGAGATTGGGCGAAAAGAAACAGGACCGACGGCGAAAGTCGGTTGCAAGATCGATTGGGCAAACCAAGTACGTCAGGATGACGGGCAAAGCTGCCGAAACTAAGATTTCAGGTAACTATTAAGCCATGTTCTGTGTACGGTCTGCCTGGGGGGAATGTACCGTCAGCATTTCTGTAGCGGGCTCTCGATGGTCATGGCGGTGAACGTTGGGCATATATGGGCGTGGCCTCGCCTGTCTTGCTCGCGCTGGCACATACTCTGAATGTGCCAAGACGCGGGGGAAAGCTTGGTCGCAGCGGGTCGTCAAGGTCATATTGCCATACACTCGATGCGGCGGGGGGTTTTAGGAG
>VYDA01000090.1 GCA_009843665.1 Caldilineaceae bacterium SB0675_bin_29
GGCGATAATCAAGCACAGCAATCCTTGCGGGCTCGCCTCGGCTGATTCCCTGCCAAGTGCCTATGACGAAGCCCTTGCCTCCGACCCGGTAAGTGCCTTTGGCAGCATCATTTCGGTAAACCGGACGCTCGACAGGGAGACCGCCGAGAAGATGGCAAAGCTGTTCATCGAGATTGTGGCCGCGCCCGCATTCGACGAGGACGCACTGTCGTTGCTCCAACGCAAGAAAAACCTGCGAATATTACGCGCGTGCGGTGCCGCCGCCCGTTCACTAAACATCCGTACCGTCTACGGCGGCGCCCTGGTCCAGGAGTTAGACAACAGCCAGCAAGACTTTGATCCTTCCAACTGGCGCATCGTAACCGAAAGGCTGCCCGATGCGAAACAGCTGGCCGATCTCGCGTTCGCCTGGCGCGTCTGCCGCCATGTCAAAAGCAACGCCATCGTATACGCCAAAAATCGAGCGACCGTTGGCGTGGGCGCCGGCCAGATGAGTCGCGTCGACTCCGTCATGCTTGCCGGTCACAAAGCGGGAGAAAGAGCACGCGGCGCCGTCATGGCTTCAGATGCCTTCTTCCCCTTTGCCGACGGCATCGAAGCCGCGGCTGCCCACGGAATCGCCGCTGTCGTACAGCCCGGAGGCTCCATCCGTGATGAGGAAGTTGTTGCGAGTTGCAACCGTCTGGGGCTGGTGATGGCCTTGACCGGTACGCGGCATTTTCGACACTAGAGTGGCTTTTGGACAGTGACAGGCTGCCCCTGAATGGGTTTCCGGTCAGAGGCACAACCACAGGGACTTTTTTAACAGACCAGGATGCCCATGCACATTCTGATTACAGGCGGCGCCGGATTTATCGGCAGCCACCTCGCGGACGCCTTGCTGCAGCGCGGCGATTCAGTCTCCGTTCTTGACAATCTCAGCACAGGTGCGGCAGTAAACATCCAAGGTCTTCAGGGGCATCCTCGCTTCTCATTTGTCCAAGCCGCCCTTGACGATGCTGCTGCACTGGACGAACTGGCTGGTCGCGCTGACGCAATAGTGCATCTGGCGGCCGCAGTGGGCGTGCAACTGGTCCTGGAGCACCCTACCCAGACGATAGAAACCAACGTCCTCGGTACACACGCCCTTCTGGCGGCTGCCAGGCGTTACGGCTGCCATACTCTGATAGCCAGTACCAGCGAAGTCTACGGCAAGAGTAGATCACTGCCATTCTCCGAAGGCGACGACCTGATCCTCGGTCCACCAAACACCACCCGATGGGTCTATGCCGCGACCAAGCTGCTCGATGAATTCCTCGCTCTCGCCGCCCACCAGGAGTTCGGACTACCGCTCACGATTTTGCGCTTTTTCAACGTCGTTGGGCCGAGGCAGACAGGCCGTTTCGGTATGGTCCTGCCGAGGTTCGTCAGGCAGGCGCTGCGGGGCCAGCCTCTGACCGTCTACGGTGACGGCATGCAGACTCGTTGCTTCTGTCATGTAGCTGACGTGGTACAGGCGATTGTTGGCTTGCTGGGCCGAACGACAACCAGTGGACAGATCTACAATGTTGGCAGCAATCATGAGGTGACAATCGGCGAGCTGGCCGAACTGACTGTCGACCGCGCCGATTCTGCTTCGCCCATCCACTATCTTCCTTATGGCCAGGCCTATGCCGCCGGTTTCGAGGATTTGCGCAGGCGCGTACCGGATATCTCGAAAATCGCCGACGAAATCGGATGGAAGCCTACCCACTTGTTGCCGGAAATCCTGGATGATATGATTGATTTTGAGAGGGGCCGGTTGACCTGAATCGGTTATTTCGCATCTCGCGTGAGCCGGAGAGCCCTTTTGTCGGGACAAAGGAACTATTATAAGGAGAAAGGAATGAATGCGCGTTTGGTTGGAGGTTTCTGTGTACTACTTGCTGCTGCGCTGATTCTGGGATCGTTTTTCGCTTCCGATACTCTCGCTCAGGAAAGCAGCGAATCGCCCCCGGCGGCGCCCATCGTAAATGACGAAGGCGGGGCCGTCAGGATTTCGGGAAGTGTCAGCTACACCGCGCCGTACTTCACAATCGGCGTGGCGCAACCGCTGGTGATACTTGAGGACCAGGCTGGATTCGTAGACCGCAATGAGCATTTTCTTATGCCGGTCGAATCCCAGACCATCGGTCAGATAACAACGGATTTCTTTACATCACCTTTTGAGTATTCGCTTGCCCTCCCTATCGAACCGCAGGGCAGTTATCGCGATGTCGACAATGACAGTTCAGAAGATCAGGGTGTGCAGGTATTCGCGATTGCTTACTGGGACAACACTTTTGGCGATCCATTCCTTGAGGAGAGGGATCTCTACGGCGGAGGCTGGTCGACGGCCTACGCTTCGACGCGCATCAGCGACGAAATTGAAACGGAACGGGAGATCGTTGGCGGTATCTTCCTTGTCTACGCCCCCGATGATCAGCAGGGCTTTCCCTCTGGCTTCGGCGAAGACGGGCTGCTTTTTACCGACGATGATCCGATCGTGATCCTGCCTGAAGGGTATACGATCGTCAACTTGGACGCCGAGCCCTTCAGCTTCGACCGCTCGCGTAACCCGGTTGTCGATCTGATCGAACCAGAGGGCATCGCACTCGTCGACTACTCCGAGCAGTCCTATCCTGAAGCCTTCAACTCGCTAGTTGATCTTCTCAAGAAAGAGTACGCGTTTACGGAGTATAAGGGAATTGACTGGGAGGCGAAGAGGACAGAGTTTCTGCCTCGCTTCGAGGCTGCCGCTGAGGACGAAGATTCCCGAGACTACCAGCGGGCGCTACGCGACTTCAGCTGGTCGATCCCCGACGGTCATGTGAGCGGGCCCTTCATACGCGAAGATTTTCAGCAGGATATTGCCGGCGGCCTGGGCATCGCGATTCGGGAGACCGAGGAAGGCCCGGTAATCGTCAATTTCGTCACGGAGGGCAGCCCGGCTGAGGAAGCTGGCATTGAGCTTGGAACTGAGATTGTCGCCATAGACGGGGTCCCCATCGCCGACGCCATCAGCAACGCCGTCGCTCACTCCGCGCCGTTCAGCACAGATCACTTCAAGCGCTTGCAGCAGATGCGCTATGCCGTCCGCTTCCCGATCGAAACTGAAGTCGAGTTAACTTGGATAGACGCGGTAGGCGAGGAAGTAACGGAAACGATGAAGGTCATCAGCGAATATGACAGCTTCAGCTTTTCCTCGTTTGCCAGGGGAACGACCGGGTTCGAAATCCCCGTGGCCTATGAGCTGCTGGAAGCGGACGAATACGGAGAGAACGACTACGGCTACGTAAAGATTGACAGCTTTTCCGACAACAGCGTGTTGACCGTTCAGCTGTGGGAACGCATGATCCGCACATTGAACCGCTACGCTGTCAGCGGTCTCATCATCGACATGCGCCAAAATGGCGGCGGGAGCGGCTTCCTCGCCGATCAGATGGCCGCCTACTTCTTCCATGAGCCCCACGTTCTCGGCAACGCCGGGTACTATGATGAGGACCGGGGCGGGTTCTACTTCAATCCGGACGGAGAAGACCGCTACTACCTGCCGGCCGAGGATTTGCGTTACGATGGCGAAGTCGCAGTCATTGTCGGCCCATTTTGCCTCAGCGCCTGTGAGTTTTTCTCCTACGATATGACCATCAACGACCGCGCCCACATCGTCGTCCAATAACCCACCGGTGGGTTGGGCGGCAGCATCAAGAGCATTAAGATGCCCGACGATGAGTACTTCACGTTCACCATCGGGCGGGCCGTAGACCCCGACGGCGAAATTCACATCGAAGGCATTGGCGTAGTACCTACTGTCCTTGTGCCGGTTACAAGAGAGACTCTACTGGCGGACGATGTTGACCGCGTTCTGCTAGACGCTGCCGTCGCTCATCTCGACTCTTTGCTGGCAGTGGAGACAATTGATGGGGGCGAGATCGCTATCGGAGATGTGATTGAGGGAACGCTAGCAGCCCAG
>VYDA01000633.1:0-3338 GCA_009843665.1 Caldilineaceae bacterium SB0675_bin_29
CCTGGGAACCCTATCTGCACCGCTGGCGCGGGCGCACCGAGCCGGTCGAGTGGGAGCCCGTCCCCACGCAGCGGGACAACGCCACCATCAACGCGGTCACCGACCTGGTCGACTGCATCGAGAATGACCGCGAGAGCATCTCGAGCGGGCGGCAGGGCCGCGCCGCGCTGGAGATGATCATGGCCGTCTACGAATCGCAGCGGCGGGGGCTGGCGCGCGTCGACTTCCCGCTGGAGATTCGGGACAACCCGTTCGGAGATATGCTGGACAGAGGACAGATATAGCGCGGAAGACACCATGCGCCCGCCGGCGATCATCATCGTCCCGATGACGCCCTCTGCGCGGGCGCCGCCCCGGCAGGAGCACCCAAATGAGCGACGATAATCGTTACACGGTGGGCATCGTCGGCTGCGGCAGAGTAGCCGCGCTGCACGCGGCGGCGTACACCGATGTCCCCGGTACGCAGCTGGTGGCCGCGGCTGACATTGACGCCGACAAGCTGGAACTCTTCTGCGAACGCTGGTCGATCCCGCAGCGCTACGATAGCTATGAGGAGATGCTGGCCCAGGCCGACGTCGACATCGTCAGCGTCTGCACGATGGACAATCTCAAGGGACCGGTGACGATTGCCGCAGCCGGGGCCGGCGCACGCGGCATCCTCTGCGAGAAGCCGATGGCCTTCCACCTCGAAGAGGCGGACCGGATGATCGCGGCCTGCGACCGTGCCGGCACCAAACTAATCGTCAACCATTCGATGCGCTTTGAAGCGAATTACATTGGTATAAAGAAGATGATCGAGCAGGGG
Source organism: Caldilineaceae bacterium SB0675_bin_29 (assembly GCA_009843665.1). Lineage (GTDB taxonomy): Bacteria > Chloroflexota > Anaerolineae > Caldilineales > Caldilineaceae > Bin5. The sequence continues at coordinate 806 of VYDA01000633.1, forward strand.
GAGATCGGCAATCTACGAACGATCCGGGGCCACCTGCTCACGCCCGAACGGCGCGATCCCGCCAGCTGGCATGCGCATTATCAGACGGCGGGCGGCGGTAACTTGATGCACGACTGCACGCATCTCTTCGATCTGATCCGCTTCTACGCCGGTGATCCGGAGTGGGTTTTCGCCACGGTGGAGCGGGGCAACAAGACGGTCACAATCGAGGACGTCGGCGCCGGGCTGTTCCGCATGGACAGCGGCTGCCTCTTCTTCTTTGAGTCGGGCGGGCGGCGGCGCTATGGCACGTTCGAAATCCTGATCGAAGGGGATGAAGGGCGGCTGGCAATCCAGCACGGCGCCGGCAACAGCCTGGAGCGGTCCGGCGGCTACGGCTGGGAACCCTATCTGCACCGCTGGCGCATGCAGACCGAGCCGGTCGATTGGGAGCCGGTGGCGACGCAGCGGCAACACGCCTGGATCAACGCTGTGAGCGACCTGGTTGACTGCATCGAACAGGACCGGGAAAGCGTCTCGAGCGGAAGACAGGGCCGCGCCGCGCTGGAGATGATCATGGCCATCTATGAATCGCAGCGGCAGGGGTTGGCGCGCGTCGACTTCCCACTGGAGATCCGGGACAATCCGTTCATAGATATGCTCGAAAGAGGTCAGATATAAGGAAGAGATGGCCATGCGCCCACCGGACCTGACGCACCAGCTGATCTACAGGAACCCCCACGCCTACTGCGCCTGGCCGGATATCAAGATCCTGCAGGACGGTGAGTGGGTGCTGGCATTTTGCGAGGCGATGCGCCGCCCTGTCATCACGCATCTCGACCCGAGTCTGCTCAATATGTTGCTGCGCTCTCAGGACGGCGGACACAGCTGGCACGGGCCGCAGGTGATCGCCGGTTACGATTTCGCCGGTATGGACGATCCCGGCATGGTGCAGCTTTCCAGCGGTCTCCTGCTGGTCAATACAGCGCGCAACCGCTTTGTCTCGCTGGACGCAGCCGACGCCGACGCAGGGTACGCACGCTACAGACGGGACGAGGGGTTTGCCTGGGCCGGCTCTTTTCCGGTGGCGGAGGGCACCTATGTGCATCGTTCGGAGGATGGCGGGCGCACGTGGGGCGGAAGCGCTCGCGTCGATGTCTCCCCCTTTGTCTCCGGGTACACGCTGCGGTCGATCGCCGAACTGGAAGACGGGAGCCTGCTGTTGCCATGTTACGACGAAAGTCAGGTCCCGTGCCCCTCATTTGTCGTACCCTCCTACGACCAGGGCCGCACCTGGCGCGGCGCCCGCCTGATAGCGGTCGACGATACGATCGGCTTTTTCGAACCTGCCCTGCTTGCGCTGCCGGGCGGACGCCTGCTGGCGATGCTGCGCACCCATGAAGAGGGCAACTATCATCTCTACCAGTGTCATTCGGACGACGGCGGGCGCGCCTGGAGCCGCGCGCAACCGACGCCGATGCGCGGCCTGCCGCCCCACATGCTGCGCCTGCAGGATGGCCGCCTGCTGTGCACCTACGGCTGTCGTTGGGCGCCTTTCGGGATTCGCGCCTGCCTGAGCAACGACGAGGGCGTGAGTTGGGATATCGAAAACGAGTTGATCCTCAGGGACGACTTCCCCAACGGGGATCTGGGCTACCCTACCTCGGTTCAGCGGCCTGACGGCTCGATCTGCACCGCTTACTATGGTCAGGATGGCGAGGGTGTTACCTGCATCCAGGCCAGTTCATATCGACTTCCGGACTGAATGCGGGGAAAGTATCGGTCTGACGCGTCATTGGGGAGCGACATGCAAACGGGCACGACCGCGGCGACGGTCATGCCCACTGTCTGTCAGGTTTAAGCGCACGGTGGAGAGTGGCGACGGGTGGACTTGAACCACCGACCTAGGGATTATGAAGCCCTCGCTCTAACCGCCTGAGCTACGTCGCCGGGCCAAACCAGATTGTGAACTGTACAACCCAAAGTCAAAAATGAGCCGCCGACCGATTTCGGTTCGGCGGCTTTATGAAACTGAGGTAGCGGGGGCAGGATTCGAACCTGCGACCTTCGGGTTATGAGCCCGACGAGCTGCCACTGCTCCACCCCGCAACAGTAAAGGTTAGTCTAACACACCCGTCGCGCAGAGTCAAATCTCAGCGTTTCGCGGTTTTGACAACCTTTCGACAGAGCGCCCCTTGGGCCAGCGGCGCATTCAACCTACTCCCGGATCTGTTGGAGTAACGACTGCCACCACGCCCAATCCAGGGGCCGGAAGGAATCCTCCTCTACCACCGCCGGCGGTTCCGCAGGCGGGCTCCCCAACCGCGCCGCGGGCTCGTCCAACAGAATGTAGACCTCATCTCCCTCCTGGATGTAGCCCAATTCTCCGCGCGCCATCTGCACAACATACTCGTCGCTTGTCGCGTAGCGCAGCTGTGCTTCCAGGTCCAGCGTGTTCTGCTCGCCGAGCGCAATGTTCTGCCGCATTTCGGCGACCTGCGCCTGCACGGCGCTCAACTCGCGCAACTGCTCCACATGTTGAAACAGAAAATAC
>VYDA01000633.1:3348-3969 GCA_009843665.1 Caldilineaceae bacterium SB0675_bin_29
ATACAGCCCAACGACCACCGCAAGCAACAGCAGGGCCGGATAGGCCGGGTGGCGCTGTCTTCGTACATCTTGCGGACCTGGATTGATCGGGACTCTGACAAGACCCATCGACGATTCTCGGCAGACAACGTCGCGTAAAGATTGGCTGCGCCCTTGCCGGAAAGGACGCGGCCCGAGGGAACTCTGAACACGACAGGATAAGAACAAAAGGAACCCGGACGGGTCATCTGGGTCCCTTAGATGCCGCAGGAGGGATTTGAACCCCCACGAGCTAATGCCCACTACGCCCTGAACGTAGCGCGTCTTCCTATTCCGCCACTGCGGCTCAGTAAGCTAGATTTATATCATGTGCGTATATCACCTGTCAAATCGATATGAGAGAATGTGCTGTCTGCGTTGCCGTTTTGGTGTCTCTCCGGCAGGCGAAAGTTGGATAAATGTACGTGTTCAGGTGACAGGAGAGAGGCTCAGTTTCCGCTCAACTGTTGATTCGCGGGGACGCGGCGGGTGAGGATATACCAATCGGGGAACGTGGCGAAGCGGTCGGCCGGCGTGTTCAACGGCCCAATCTGGACCGCCTTGACGCGCTCGCTGACGCCGTAGGTATAAACAGGGTAGTAC
>VYDA01000299.1:0-311 GCA_009843665.1 Caldilineaceae bacterium SB0675_bin_29
CATCTCTTTCTAGGCTTCCCGACGCGGTATGTCGAGCGCGGGTGGTCGGAGGAGCTGGAGGCGCTGCCGGAGGTTGAACATCGCCGCATGCGCGCCGCGATCAGTGAGCGATATGGCGCGGCGGTAACCGACGGTATGTTCATGAGCAGCCGCGATGGTTACGGCTTCAACTTGTGGCCGGAATCGTTCATCCGGCCGGGGTTGCGGCCGCTTGAGAATTGGACTTATGGCGACAACTATCAGAACTGGGGGATTGTGACGACTCCTTCTGCGATCGCAGGCGCGCCTGACGAGTTGTCCTTCTACGTGCG
>VYDA01000299.1:321-3969 GCA_009843665.1 Caldilineaceae bacterium SB0675_bin_29
AAGGCTACTGGCGGGACGGCGCAAGCACTTTGCGGCGCTATACGATGCGAGTGGACGGTTTCGCATCGGTCCAAGCGCCATTGAGTGGGGGGGAGCTGGTTACCAAGCCCCTCATCTTCTCGGGTCGTGAATTGGTCCTCAACTTCTCTGCTTCTGCAGCCGGCAGCGTTCGCGTGGAGCTGTTGCGCGATCAGATGAACATCCCGGTCGAGGGATTCAGTATTGAGGACTGTATTGAGGTGTTGGGCGACGATCTGGAACGCGTAGTGCGCTGGAAGGAAGGCCGGGAGTTGGGCGATCTGGCCGGGACGCCGGTCCGCCTGCGTTTTGTGTTATGGGATGCGGAGCTTTTTTCCTTCCGTTTTCGAGAGTGAGAGATAGAGGAAACCAGTTACGACAGGGGGTTGCATAGAGTGAAAATCAGTGCCATCGAGACTATCGCCCTGATGGACCCAGGCAAAGCCTGGGAGACGGTGGTGCGGGTGCATACCGACGAGGGTATCAGCGGTATCGGGCAGGCGGAGTCGCCGTCGCTTGTTATAGAGGCCATTGTTCGCTGCGACGGCGGGCTGGAGGAGATCTTGCGGGGGGAGGACCCGCTGCAAGTTGAGCGATTGTGGCAGAAGATGTATGCGGCCACCGGGCTGTTTGGGCGGAGGGGCGTCACGATTGCTGCGATCGGGGCGGTGGAGACGGCGCTTTGGGACATCGCGGGCCAGGCACTGGGCAGGCCGGTGTGTGAACTGATCTGGCAGGCATGCTGCACTGTGACGGAATCGAGCGAAGTCAAGGAGCGAGTTCGACCCTACGCCACGGTCTACCCGCCGGGCGAGGATGTGGACGAAATCGTCGAGCGATTCACACTGGCCAGAGAGCGGAACTTCCGGGCAATGAAGCTGGAGGAGTGGCCGGGCGGGTTTTCGCATGTCAGCATACAGCGGGATGTCGAGATTGTGCGGGCGGCGCGGGAAACCATTGGGGAAGACCGCGACTTGCTGATCGACGTACAGAACCGCTGGTCTGAGGTGGGGCAGGCGCTGGAATCGATCCGGGCGATCGCGGAGTTCCGGCCGTTCTTTGTCGAGGCGCCGCTCCCGGCCGACAACCTTCCCGGCCTGGCCCGGCTGGCCGATGCCGTGGACACGCGCATTGCGGTAGGCGACTGGGGGTTTACGACCCGTTTCGAGTTCGAGGAGATTATGGAGAAGGGGCGTGTGGACGTTGTCCAGCCCAGTTCGGTGCGATCTGGGGGCATACGTGAGATTACGCGCATCGCTGAAGCCGCGTACCGACGGGGGCTGATCTGCGTGCCGCATGCCTGGTGTCATATGGTCGGCGTGGCGGCGGAGATTCATTTGGCGGCGGTGCTGCCGAATATGCCCTACTTCGAGATGCCGATCGCCTTTCCCGATTCGCCGATCATTTCCGAGCTGTTGGAGCCCACTATTAAGGTGGACGCAGACGGTCTGATCGAGGTACCGAAGAGGCCGGGATTGGGGTTTGCGCTGAATGAAGATGTGGTGGAGCAATTTCGGGTGGCGCCGCACTAGTTGCCTGAAATATGAGTTTTGAGATCATGTGATTGACTCTGATTCTCGAATTGTCGAAAGAGCCCAACCTATAGGAAAAGGAGTCAAGAAGGCTCAAATCTGGTCCAGGGAGAAGGTCTGATGGCAAGGATGACGGCTGCGCGGGCGCTGGTCGAATCGTTGCGCGCGCAGAGGGTGGACACGATATTCGGGATCATCTCCAGCCACACGATGGAGATTTTCGACGCGCTGTACGACCACCAGGACGCCATCCGCTTCATCAGCACGCGGCATGAACAGGCAGCGGCGATGATGGCGGACGGATACGCCAGGGTGACGGGGAAGCCCGGCGTCTGTCTGACCAGCACAGGGCCGGGCGCGGCAAACTCGATGGGCGGACTTGGGGAGGCCTACGACGCGTCTTCGCCTGTCTTGACGATCACCAGTACGGCGGAAGAGCAGTTGTACGAGCGAGGCTTGGGTACGATGCATGAGACCAAGAACCAGCTTGATATGCTCGCGACGGTGACGCAGCGTAGTGTCCATATCAGCTGCCCGGAAGAGGCTCCTGAGCAGGTAGAGGAAGCATTTGAGCTTTTTCAAGGCGCGCGCCAGCGCCCAATAGCGATTGAGATACCGTCAGACGTCCAAGCACAAGAAGCGGAAATGACCGTACCAGGGCCGGTGCGGGTAGCGGCTCCGGCGGCAGACCCGGCCGCGGTTGAAGCGGCTGCTGAGATTCTGTCGGCGGGCAGACGAGTGGGGGTGATGGCGGGGGCAGGCGTGCACCGCTCCGGTGCGTGCCGGGAACTTACGCGCCTGGCGGAGCGTCTTGGCGCGCCGGTATTCACAACAGCGAACGGCAAAGGCGCGATTCCCGAAGATCACCCGCTGAGCCTAGGCATGTACGGCGGCGAGTACAACTTTCCGCCAGGTGGGCTAGAGGACCCGCGCCAGACATTTGCCAATAGCCTGGACGTTGTGCTTGTTACCGGATCCAGCCTCTCCTATTTCAGGGCGAAGTCGCAGGGCCTGCGTCAGCCGCCGCAGCTGATTCATCTGGATATTGATGCCACGCCAATGGACAAATGGTATGAAACGACAGTACGGCTGGTTGGAGACGCGAGGATCGTGTTGAAGGAACTCAATGCGGCGCTGGAGAACAAGCCGGGTCCCGGCCAGACTGCCGGGAAAAAGGATGGAAGCTACGCCGAAGAGGTGCGGGCGGTACGCGAGAAGATCCGGGCGTACAAACGGAAAACGATGCCGAACGAGACGAGGATAATGGAGGCTATCCGGGCGGTGGCGGCGCGGGACGCGGTCTTTGTCGGGGACGTAGGGATCTGCAACCACCGCGGGGCCAATTACTGTCTGGATATTTGCGAGGAGCGGAGTTATCTAATACCGGCTTGGGGAGGTCTGGGCTTCGGATTGCCGGCTGCTGCCGGCGCGAAGGCAGGCGTTCCCGAGCGGCAGGTGATCTGCATTACCGGCGACGGCGGATTCCAGTTCAACATCCAGGAGCTGGGGACCTGCTTACAGTATGGTCTGCGGCCTGTCGTTATGGTATTCAATGACGATGCCTGGGGCCTGCTACGACACTACCAGCAGAGCCGAGGTAGCGGGCGCTTCATTGCCAGCGACCTGCGAAATCCGGATTTCACCAGGCTGGCTGAGTCTTACGGGGCCTGCGGCGTGCAGGTTACGTCGCTGCCGGAGACGGTCCAGGCATTGGAACGGGCGCTGGAGGCGGAGACAGTTACGGTGATCGACGTGAAGACGCCCCACGGTTTTGCCAACTTCGAGTAGGCTGGATGCGTCAGAGCGATTGAATCAAGAAGGATGGGCGCAAATGCAAAGCGTACTGACCTGCGGTCTGATCGGCCTGTCACAGGGCTGGTATGCCGATCTGTTTGCGACGGAACTGCTGGCGATGAAGGATGTTGAGTTGGTTGGCGTTTGCGATCTGGGCAAGAGCCGGGAATACGTGGAGGAGTGTATCGATATGGGCGCGGAGGCGTTTGCGGCCAAGTTCGAGGCGACTCTCTACCGCGATCCTGCTGACTTACTCGGACAGAATCTCGACTTCGTTGTGGTGGCGAGTGAAATAGGCGAACAC
>VYDA01000301.1 GCA_009843665.1 Caldilineaceae bacterium SB0675_bin_29
GCTGCAAGGGTGGCAAGGTCCGGAATATTCAAGAACTGCATCTCCAATCCGGAACCTTCGATCCTGCAGGCTGAAGAGGTTTATGCCACGAACCACGATGTTGCGCCGAGCCAGCGACGGATCGGCGGAAGGGCCGCGGAGGAATTCGCCGACGGCGTCGAGGTGCTCCCCCTGGATCAGTGTTACCTGACGAACGCCGTTGCCCTGGCCGTGGAAATGGTCGCCCTCAAGACCTGTGCCAGGCACTGCCTCGACTTTGTTCACAGACTGCAGCGGTCCGCGGCGCTCGGCGCGCAGTCCGATCCATTCGACTGTACCTGTTTTCGTCGGTTTTGCCATCAGTTTCGCCACATCACTTTCGGGATTCAGCGTTGCCATCGCAGTTTCTCCATCCTTCTGGCCGCCGTCAGCTGCATCCAACCTTGTTTTCCGGACCGGTTGCGCTGCCGGCTCATTTCGTCATTTTCTCGGCCCTGTGCAGACAAAGGCACCCATGCGAACCGGTGAGCGCAGTTCTCCTATTCTAGATATTACCTCTTCGGCCCGTTGACGCACCAGGACCGGCAGCTGCCGCTTTTTTTCGGGATTGATATCTTCTCGGGCCAGGAGGTTGCGGTAGCGGCCAATGGTCTTGTAGCTGGCCAGAAATTGATCGGCAGAGGTATACCGAGTTTCGTCGTCAAAGAAATGCCGGTCGACATTGCTGAAGCCGGCGCCAAGAATCTCGCCGCCGTTCTCCATAGAAAACGACGAGTGCCCGCCTGAATTGTGGCCGATGCTCAGTTCGTCTAGGGCCGCATAGTGAAACTCGAGGACCGGAACCTGGACATCGTCGCTGTTTGTTGTGGCGAGTAGCCAGCCATGCTCTTTTAAAACCCGCGCCAACTTGCCTACGGCCTTGTGAATGTCTGGCAGATGATAGAGGACGTGATTGGCCATTGCTGCATCGAAGTATCCTGGCGGGAAAGGCAGCGCCTGTATATCGGCCGATGCGAAAGCAGGACGACGACGCCGACGTTGACCTTCCTCAGCGGCCGTTTCCAGCATGCCCAGTGAAGTATCTATGCCAGTGACGTTGGTCGACGTTAAGGCGAAAGTCTCGATGAGGGGCCAAGTGAATCTTCCCCAGCCACAGCCTGCGTCCAATATTTTCGCTACGGCTTTGACCGGCACAAGGCCGAGGGCCCAGGTCTCAAGACTGCGCCCGGAAACCATTTTTGTGCCGTCGTGTTTTGCCTTGAGCTGAACGCCGCGGCTGTAATAGGGAGTCACGGGTTCGGGCGCAGTATGCTCAGGTTCTGCCGGCCGGCTCAGGCCGGACAAAGCGGTGTCAGGACTCATTTGCGGCATGAAAAGGCGCCGAACTCACCGAAAGTTGCGGCGGCATAGTCCTCGAAACCAGAATCGCCGACGACTCCCTCAGTTGACGAACCGCCTGAAATGGAATATCCGCACGAACGAAGCATCTCTTCGTGCTCCTCCAAGGTATAGCGACTGGAATGGGGGCTTTGGGCATCGTAGAGCAGATCACCATAGGCCAGCAGTCCGCCATCTCGCAGGAGACCGCGTGCCTGTTCCAAGACCTGCTTCTGCTGTGGAAGCTCGCCGAGGTCATGCAGGGCTTGAATGGATACGACGGCGTCGACATTTCCTTCCCACCCCATCTTGACAAGATACGCGGTCCAGTCGTCATTCACAAGATTGACGCAGTGGAACTTCATCACGCTGCCGATTCCCTGTTCACCCGGGACTGTTTCGAGGCGGCGGCGGGCGCATTCGAGCAGGTGAGGCGAGAGATCGAGGCCGCAATAGCGGAGGCCTGGCAGCTGGCGCCTGAGGATTTCAGCCAGAAAGCCGGCACCGCAGGCCAGTTCAACGACCCGCGGGGAGCTGGCTGAGGCGGCGTTGATCCGGCTGCAGATCCAGTCCGCCACTTGTTTGCGCTGCGGCCGCTCGCGATTGAGACGCGCTTCCCAGCTGCGTGCTTCGGAGTCGGTACGGACGTCGGCTGATCGAATCATGTCCAGTCTCAAGCTCCGTCTCTGACTCTTTGGCTGTCTCCACCCTCGTCGCGACCCATTCTCCGATCTCCTTATGGGCGCGTTTTGCCTCCGGGACCCAAGGATAGAAGGCGTGAAAGGCGTGCCACATTCCATTCCAGATTTTGGCGGTAACTTCAAGGCCGGCTGACCTTGCCCTTGCCTCCAGCCGCGTAGAATCGTCGCGCAGAATCTCGTCATTTCCGGCGTGAATCAGAAGAGGCGGTAGTCCTTTCAGGTCGCCATATAGCGGAGAAACAAGTGGATGATCAGTCGGAGCGCCTCCCCGGTAGCGATTCGCCAGAATTGGAATGCCGGCAGGACGCAGCCATGGATCTCTTGCAGCAAGAGAGTGTACACTGTGTCCCGTCCCCAACAGATCTGTCCAGGGAGAAAGGAGAACTGCGCCAGCCGGCATCGGCAACCCTTCATCGCGCAGAGTCTGTAGAAGCGCCAACGCAAGTCCTCCGCCGGAGGATTCGCCGCCAACGATGATGCGGCTGGGTGTGTAACCCTGTGCCAACAGAAACCTGTAGGCGGCGCGTGCGTCCAAAAGACCGGCGGGAAATGGGTCCTCCGGCGCCAGGCGATATTCGGGTAGTAAGGTACGGCAGCGGCACGCTTTGGCAATGTGTGAGACAAAGCCTCGATGGGACTGGCAAGAGCCGATAAAGTAGCCACCACCGTGCAGGTAGAGAAAGGCCCTGTCTGAACGCGTATTCTGCAAATCGATCCATTCGGAGGGCACGCCGAAGGCGTCGACAGGGGAGGCCAACATCTCTTCGGCCATGGGGAGGAGATCGCGCCCGCGGCGGTCCATCGTTTCACGCTGGTCTGGGATGGGGCGGTCGAGAGGGAGGCGGCTGTTGCGTGCGCGAAAGTAGAGTTTGAATATCTGGCTGCGAATGCTTGGCATGTTTGACCCGACGTATTGTTCCTGGCTGCTGACGAGGATTCGTCCTAGAGATTACCACGAAAAGTCACCTTGCAAAAGCCGAGCCCATACGGTAGCGTACACGCATAAGAATACTTCTGAAAGGGGGCTTACATTGATGCAATACAGAGCATTGGGTAGACGGGATGACATTCAGGTGTCGCCGATTGCATTGGGTTGCTGGCCGTTCTCGGGCGGTGAATTCTGGGGCAAGCAGGAGGATGACGACTCTATTGCGGCGGTACATGCCGCCCTGGACTCTGGCATCAATTTCTTCGACACTGCAGAGGGATACTACCGGTCCGAGGAGGTGCTGGGGCGCGGGCTAAAGGGTAGGCGGGACGAGGCGGTCATTGCTACGAAGGTGAGCGCGGTTAATTTGGCGCCGCAGGCGGTGAACGAGGCGTGTGAACGGAGCCTGGGCGCACTTCAGACAGACTATATAGATCTATACCAGATTCACTGGCCGAATTGGGAGGTGCCGCTCGCCGAAACGGTCGGTGCGCTCGACGCGCTACAGGATGCGGGGAAGATCAGGTCATACGGTGTGTGCAATTTTGCCCAGCAGGATCTGACCGAAATGATCGCAACAGGCAGATGTGTATCGGACCAGATGCCGTACAATCTCGTGTGGCGCGTGATCGAGAGGGCAGTGCTGCCTCTGTGTCGCGATAACGGAATCGGCGTCATCTGCTATAGTCCGCTTGCGCAGGGCGTTCTTACTGGGCGTTATGCGAGTGCCGATGAAGTGCCCGAAGGACTGGCGCGGACGCGCCACTATTCGAGCGAGCGGAAGTTTTCGCAGCACGGTGAGCCCGGACTCGAGGAGGGGCTATTCGAGGCGGTTGCGGAAATCCGCAAGATCGCCGACGGCATGGGGGAACCGATGGCGGCGGTCTGTCTGGCCTGGGCGCGACAGCAGGCAGGGGTGACGTCCTTGCTGGTTGGTGCGCGCAACGCCGAGGAAGTTCGCCGAAAC
>VYDA01000684.1:0-295 GCA_009843665.1 Caldilineaceae bacterium SB0675_bin_29
GGTTCTGATAGCGCACGAATGGCCTACGCCTACTGCTATGGCGGTGAACTGGCCCGGCGGCGCGTCGGTTTGCCCGGCGTAGTTGTTTCCCCAGCAGGCGATGGTGCCGTCGGCTCTGATGGCGCACGAATGGCCGGAGTCAACCGCGATGGCGGTGAACTGGCCCGGGGGCGCGTCGGTTAGGCCAGTGTTGCTGGATCCCCAGCAGGCGATGGGGCTGTCGGAGATGATGGAGATGGAATGCTACACCACCCCCGGAAGGGCGTTGTAATGACCCGGGTGGGCGGCGGAGCGG
>VYDA01000684.1:305-3933 GCA_009843665.1 Caldilineaceae bacterium SB0675_bin_29
ACGAATTCGCGTCGCCTTCTGCGTTGGAGTCTAACTTTCCCGGGGGCGGGTCGGCTCGGTTGTCGCTGTTGTTTCCCCAGCAGGCGATGGTGCTGTCGGTTCTGATGGCGCACACGTGGTTTCTGGTGGCCGAGACCGCGGTGTAGGCGCCGGGAGGCGCTTCGGAGCGGCCGCTGTCCCCGTTGTTCCCCCAGCAGGCGATGCTGTTGTTGGCTCCAATGGCGCAGGAGAGTTCCCGGTCGGCTGAGATGGCGGTGTGCTGGCCTGGGGGCGGATCGGTCGGGCTCGCCTCTCCCCAGCAGGCGATGGTGCTGTCGGCCTTGATGGCGCACGAGTGGTCAGAGCCTGCCGCTACTGCGGCGTACTGGCCCAAGGGCGGGTCGGCTTGTCCGTTGTCGTTCGAACCCCAGCAGGTCATGGTGGCGATGGTGTCTTCGGCTCTGATGGCACACGTGTGGCTTTCGCCGGCTGCGATGGCGGTGAACTGGCCTTGGGGCGCGAGCCCTTGCGCCCTGCCGAACCATCCCCAGCAGGCGATGGTGTGGTCGGCTCTGATGGCGCATGAATGGCTCCTCCCCGCCGCGACGGCGGTGAACTGGCCCGATGGCGCTTCAATCGGGCCGCTGTCGTTCCGCCCCCAGCAGGCGATGGCGCTGTCTGCCCTGATGGCGCAATTGTGGTTGTAGCCGGCTGCGATGGCGGTGAACTCGCCGGTGGGCGGGTCGGCTTGGCCGTAGCCGTTCAATCCCCAGCACGCGATAGTGCCATCGGTTCTGATGGCGCACGTGTGGCCTTCGCCGGCGGCGATGGCGGTGTATTGGCCGGGGGGCGGGTCGGCTTGGCCGTAACGGGCATGGCCCCAGCAGGCGATGGCGCCATCTGTTCTGATGGCGCACGAATGGCGGCCTCCGGCCGCGACGGCAGAGTACCGACCTGGAGGCGCATCGGTCTGACCGTACTCGTTCCGTCCCCAGCAGGCGATGGTGTGGTCGGCTCTGATGGCGCACGAGTGGCTATAGCCGGCTGCGATGGTTGTGGAGGCGTTTGTCTCTATCGGGGCCGGAGCGGGTTCAGCCGGCTGGCCATCAACGCAGCCGCCCGGGACGACCTGGGTGTCTATGCCGAATCGGCAGCGGTAGACGTTGAGCAGCGACTCCTGGGACGCGATGAGACTGTCCCGGACGTAGACCTCGGCGGCGGAAGGGGTGCCGGAGAACGGGTCGGGCTCAGCCGCGGGATCAGCAGGAACGCCGCTGTCGCAGCCGCCGCGGACGATCAAGGTGTCGATGTTGAACCGGCAGCGATAGGCGTTGAGGAGAGATTCCTGGCTGAAGATCAGCTGGTCACGAGCGGCGATGTCGGCGAGCGTGGCGGGCTGCGCCCCGGCGGGCGGCGGCCAGACGAGCGCCGCGGCCAGCAGGGCAATCGACGTCAATAGCCGGATGGCCACCCCTCTTCTTCGGCAGCGGGTCCGGCCGGGCATGGCACTGTCGGTCACAATTCCTGCTCTCCATAACTCAGCTAGGCGAGGGGCGGATGCGAGGTTTCCGCCGTTGGCTGGACATGCAGCTTATGCAGCTTGGTCTAGTCGCCGCCGATAGGCGCCCTCCCATTCTGTGAGGGTGAGGCAGTTGACGCCCCCTACCCAGCTGAAGCCCTTCACCCTGTTGATGCCCCTCACCCGTCCTCATCTACAGGGTAGCCATAGTCGCCTCCGGTGCCCCGCCAGCGGACGGCACCAGGTCTGCTGAGCATTCGGCGAGGTGCACCGTGCCTACACAAGACTGTTCATCGTCTTTGCTGTCCTCACCGGCATCTCGCAGATCGCCGCATCAACCCTCGCAGCCAGCGCCGAGTCGTCAACGGGTTCATAGTCGCTCGAGCCGTCACCAGTCATCAGGCCAGTAAATCACACCCATCAAATTTGGCATCACGAATTTCCCCATCCCATATGCGCCAGAAAGAGGCCGTCGGCGTGCAAGGAGGCCACCAGTCACCACACCCCTCAGACCAGGGAAAACGCTGCCGCACCACCCAGCATCCGCCAAAAAAGTTCCAGAATCTGGTGAAATCCGTTCCAAACGGCCAATTCCGCAACCCCGTGATCAGGCCCTACTCAATTTCGCGCACACGCCTACGTGGGCGGACTGGCGGGTAGAGCCCCGCGAAACTCTTTGAGGAGGTGATCTTAGGCGCTCACGGGGAGGATACGGCGCAGCACCGGGGTGTTCGGGAGGGGTTTTCGGGGTCATTTGCCTAGGCAAGCTGGTTTTTCCTGTTCCATTCAGCAGACTTGGTGCAAAGGCGGAATACTCGCTGGTAGCGCTCAGGCCCAGCGAATGAAATGCGCGCCAGCGCAATTACGCCCTTTGCCATTTGCAGGGGTCAGGGGCGCAGAACTGGGTGTCGAACTTTGGCCTAACGGTGCTGCGGTGTTCGACGTAGCAGTTCGCGCATCGCCACAGTGGCTCAATCTCGCGCTGTTCCACTTCCAGGTCCCTTATGCGATTGCGGGACCGCACAAGATTCACCACGAGGATGATGATGACGAGAATCAGGAAGAGGCCCGGCAGTGATATCGCTATGGCCACTTAGGCATTGTGGCAGATGAGGAGTAGTAATAACCACAACTTTGTACTGACACGGTGCCCCAGGGCTTAATGCCAAGCGACGAATCCTAGTTCAGCAACGGGGCTTGGGGTGATGGGTTCGGCAGGCCCGTTAACTTCTGATTGGGCACTACAGATCCCGAGGTGCGACCGAGAGGCGCTCGGCTACCGCACCAGCGAGGAGACGGCGATCCCACACGGCCATGACGAGATCCGGAATGCCGACCTCCAGGGCGCTGGCAAGGTGTACGGCGTCGGCACCTCGCAAGTCTCGGCGCTCGGCTAAGACACCCGCTGCTTTCGCCACGCGGGCGGTCAGCTCGACCGGCCGCAGCTCCATCCAGAACCCCTCCCAAGCCTGGCGGCACGATGCCAAATCATCCTCTTCCATGTCGTGGTTGCGTCCCGCGGCTGCTAAGGCAGCGCGCACTTCGGGGTAAGCCAGTCGGCTCGACACCGCGGCGTCGCATCCATCCCAGAGTCTGGCCGCAGTGGCGCTGCCCGGCTCTTCCACGAGCAGCTTCACCAACGCGCTTGAATCGAAGTAGACGACGGCCACCGATCAGCGACGCTGCTCAGCGATCAGGTCCGAGAGGGATCGACCGGCCTGCGGCAGATCCCGGCCCGCGGCTCTGGACCTCTGGGGGCTTAGTGGCCTGGCGATCACCCCTTGTGCGGTGAGTTCCTCAATTGCCGACATTGCGTTGATGCCTATGATCCGGGCCACGGGCATGCCCCGCTCGGTGATTACCACCTCATCGCCATCCCGGACCTGATCGAGCCAATGACGCAGGTTTGCTCGCAACTCCGTAACTGCCACGTCCATGACACTAGCGTACAACTTCCCTGCCTCTGATCTGTACATAATTGACTTATATAATTACATTAAAACTTATTGATAATCAATATAACTGCATTAGCAATCCCGCGCAATAGGCATGCACAGACACCATGTCTGCGTGGAAGCAACGAAATAGAGTCGAGGCTTGGTGAATGAGGCACGTTCTTCCGCTTCGCGG
>VYDA01000496.1:0-12237 GCA_009843665.1 Caldilineaceae bacterium SB0675_bin_29
ATTCATAGGAGACCATCTGCGCCGAAGAGCGCAGCGCGCCAAGCAGCGAATAGTTGTTGTTGCTGCTCCAGCCCGCCAGAATGATGCCGTAGCTCTCGATTCCCGCGACCGCCAGAATCCAGAGAAAACCAATATTCACGTCGGCGATGGCAGGCGTCCCCTTGGCGATCGGAATAACGGCCCAGATAATCAGCGCCGGCACGAGGGCTAGGGCCGGCGCCAGCAGATAGACCGGCTTGTCAACGTGATTGGGGATGATCTCTTCTTTGAAAAAGGCCTTGACCGCGTCGGCGGCCGGCTGCAAAAGCCCGAACTTGCCCGCCCGGTTGGGGCCGTAACGCACCTGGAAACGGGCCAGCAGTTTGCGCTCAAACCAGGTTAGGTATGCGAACCCGGTCAGCAATACAAATATGAGTATCAGTGCGCGGATGGCCGGAAAGACCAACAACTGTAGCCAGTCCATTTAACGCCTTTCGACTATTACATGCTGGGTAGAACTGCCGTTGAGCAGTGCGCCCACCGGCGCACCGGGCAAACTCTCCGGAATCCAGGCGCAGCCAGCCTGCACCTGCGCGTCCACCGCCACGATCAGGTCCAGGTCTCCTTGCTCGCTTCGCACCGTGACCGCGCTGCCCGCCTCAAGGCCGGACTCCTCCGCGTCGGCCGGATTCAAGGTGACGGTTGGCCCGTGCGCCATGCCGTGCATCTGACCGGTCAGGCTGAAGAGTGTGCCCCCGTCGTAGAGGACGGTGCCGGTGACCAGGCTGAGAGGATACTCCGCATCGCCGGCGGCGGATTCGAGCACTCCAACTGACGCCCGCTCTGCGGAAGCCTCGGCAGCAGGCGCGGAACCGGCGTCCCACTGGCGGCCCTGGTCGCCCAGCGCCTCCCAAGTTAGCCCCGCATACGCAGGTACAGCCCGCGTAATTTCTGCAGTCACACTGTGCGCGTCCGAGAACGGCCAGTTCGCGCCCATCTGCTTGGCCAGGTGCGTATATATCATCCAGTCCGGCGCAGCACGGGACTTTGGATCGGTGACCGCCTTTGGCGCCCTCTGCACGCGACGGTCCACATTGGTGTACGTTCCGTCGCTCTCCGCCCATCCCTGGGCAGGCAGCACCACGTCCGCCTTCTGTGCAGTCTCTGTGGCCAACAGGTCGGTTACAACGAGCAGTTCCAGCTCTTCCAGACTGGCTGCCCAGTCTGGCGATTCGGAAGCCGGGTTGGCTCCATTCACGAATAGGGCCTTCATTTCCTGGCTGTCCAGCATCTGCTTGTATGTGTAGCCGGGTAAACTGGAGAGTTCGCAGCCCCACAACACCTCCAGACGCGATCTGGCGCCGGCGTCATCTAGTGGGAACTGGCCCGGCAAACCGTCTGGAAGTACACCCATGTCGCGGCAACCCTGCGCGTTACCGTCCAACCCGGCATAAGCCAATCGGGCCCCCTCGCCCGCCGCTCGGGCCAGCTGTTCCAGTCCGTCACGTACAACTGGCCCGTTCTCCCCCCGGGCCGCCATCGGCCCGTAGATTATCAGCGTCCTTTCACTCTCCTTTAGCAGGTTGGCCGCAGTTGGTATTTGGGACTCCTCTTCGGACGGGGCGGAGTCCTGCACTGCCTGCAGAAGGCGCCCTACCAAAGTAGACTCGCCGCCCGGAAGGTATGGAAGGTATGGGCCGCCGTACCGGGTCAATTCAATTTTGCGAGGGTGGGCGATGATAAGCTTAACTCCGCCGCGTAGGACAGCTCTCTTCAAATGGAGGTCCAGGATAGGCAACTCTTCGCTGGGGTCCAAACCGAATAGCACAACCGTATCGACCTGCGGGTCGGGCCCGTACTGCGGTTTCATCAGCTCAGACAGGGCCGGCAGACCGGTAGGCAGGGCCGCTACATCACCGCCATCGCGGTGGTCGATGTTGTTCGTCCCGATCACTTCGCGCATGAACCGCTGCAGTGAATAGTTGCTCTCGTTGCTGATCTTCCCGCTGCCTATTGCTCCGATGCTGTCGGGACCATATTTCTCCCTTATGCTGGAAAGCCGTTCCGCGACGTAGGCCAGCGCCTCGCTCCATTGCACAGGAGTCAGCTTGCCGTCTTTGCGTATCTGGGGCGTGGCCAGCCGGTTCTCGTCGTTGACCCAGGCGTGGGCAAAGCGGCCTTTGTCGCAAATCCACTGGTCGTTGACCTGCATGTTCTCGCGGCCGACGATGCGCCGAAGCTGGTGCGTGCGGCTGTCCAACCGTACATTGCAGCCCACCGAACAGTGCAGGCAGATGCTGGGCGTCCGCTCAATTTCCCATGGTCGGTAAGCAAACCGGGAGACGCGGTTCGTCAGCGCCCCGACAGGGCAAAGGTCAATGATATTGCCGCTGGTCTTGGCGTCGACCGGGCGGCCGTCCTGGATGTCCACGATCGTGTCATTGCCCCGCTCGAACAGACCCAATTGCGGCTTGTCCTCCCACTCCTCCAGATAGCGGATGCAGCGCCAGCAGAGGACGCACCGCTCCTGGTCCAGCACTATCGTGTCCGAAATGTCGTAGTGTTTTTTCGCCAGCCGCTTCGGCTCGATTAGCTGGCTGATCCCCGGACCAAATCGCATTGTCTGGTCCTGCAGCGGGCACTCGCCGCCTTTGTCGCAGATAGGGCAATCCAGCGGATGATTGAGCAGAATGAAGGCAAGATTCGCTTCCTGAACCGTACGAACCTGTTCGGTATTCGTACGCACAACCATGCCATCGCCCACCGGCATCGTACAGGAAGCCATCATCGCCGTACCCCGAGGGCCGTCCACCTCGACCAGGCACATGCGGCAGCAGCCCACCGGGTCCAGCTTGGAATGCGAACAGAAGACTGGAATCTCCACGCCTGCCATGCGCGCCGCGTCAACCAGAAGCGTTCTGGCAGGAACCGACACTTCCTCTTCGTTGATAGTGAGTGTTACATTATCAGTCATTGACGATTACGTCTCCGGGAAAGAGGAGAACCTCTAGGGCCCAGCCTGTCTAGGCTGTACTTCCTGCTGGCGGCAGTATGTCGTCAACAGCCACTTCAAGATCGGGGAAAGCCAGCGGCGCCACGGACTTACCGCGGTGGTAGGTCAATTTCGTTTGATATGCCGCCTCTCCGATTACAGGCGTTCGCGGGTCTCGGTACACCTCCAGGAAGCCGTCCACAAGATTCCAAAGCCAGTACTCAGCTATCCCCGCCTTCGCGTATATTGCCCTCTTGAGAGAGCGATCGTAAGTGAGGCTTGAGTCCGAAACTTCCATCAACAACAGTATCTCCGATGGGTAAGGATGACGTTCATCAAGTTCAAGGCCAGATTCCGTCGAAATGACCAAATCTGGTTCGGGCTCGGTCATCTGTTCAGGTATGGTTACCGGTCCCTGTGTACGAACTTCTATGTCTGCACGTGCATCCAAAAGGGAAAAGGTCCTTCTCAAGCGATTTTCTGTGCGGATGTGAGGGGGATCATTTGGACTCATGTCCACCAGAATTCCTTCAACCAACTCTACTCTATCGTTCTCCTTGAAGAAGCCAATGTCTATCAACGAATGATATTCATCCAGCGTGAATCGCCTCAGGGGCATACCCTCCGCTAGCTTGACCGGCAGATTCGCGTCCAGAATTTTGCTACTAGCGCTCCTGATCTGCTCGCCGGCGTCAGGAATGGCTACTGCGTTCATCCGTCTGTTCCTCAGTCGTCACCCTGAACCAAATCATCGTGCAGCACGATATTCCCGCCTGCCGGCGCAAACGTGCTGTCGCGCAAGCCGCTTTCCTCGTGCGTATTCGGGCGGTAGTCGGGGCGAATCGGCAGAACAGGACCGATCTCGTCAGGATTGGTATTCAAGATCTGCGACGAAAACTCGGGCCGGAACTTGAGCAGGTTGCTCTGCAGGCCCCATACTGACGCCTCGCCAAAGGGACAGAAACTCTTGCCGGCGATATTGTCGGCGATGAACTCCATAAGCTCCAGGTCTCTGCCCAGGCCCTGCCCTTCCTCGATGCGCAGCAGGATCTTTTCCAGCCAGGCCGTGCCTTCGCGGCAAGGCGTGCACTTGCCGCAACTCTCTTCACGATAGAAGCTGAGCGTGCGCCGCGCAACCTCGACCATGGACGTGCGGTCATCGATCGCGATCACGCCGGCCGACCCCAGCAGAGAACCGGCCTCGGTGATACTCTCGAAATCCAGCGGCGTGTCGAACTGATCCGGTGTCAGCAGCTTCATCGACAGCCCGCCGGGAACGATCGCCTTGATGGGATGGTTGTCATCCTCCGGTCCGCCCCCGTATGCGTTGATCAGTTCACTCAAAGGTGTGGCATGGGGCAGTTCATACAGTCCGGGCCGCTTAACGTTGCCGCTCAGGCAGAAAATACGCATTCCCGGGCTGCGTTCCGTGCCGTACTCCTTGTACCAGTCCACGCCATGGCGCATAACGTGGGTCACATTGCAGATCGACTCGACATTGTTCACGATCGTCGGCTTGGCATACAGGCCTTCTACGGCAGGGAAGGGCGGCTTAAGGCGCGGCTGCCCCCGATAGCCCTCAAGGCTCGTGAGCTGGGCGGTCTCTTCGCCGCACTCGTAGGCACCCGCGCCTCTGTGCATCACGATATCCAAACTGTTGCCGCTGCCGAATATATTCTCGCCCAGGTAGCCCTTGGCTCTGGCCTCGGCTAGGGCATCCTGCATGCGAACATAAGCAAAATAGTACTCACCCCGAATATAGATGAATGCCTTTTCCGATTCGATTGCGTGGCAACTCAGAATGATCCCTTCGATCAGCTGATGAGGATCATATTCCATCACAATACGGTCTTTGAAGGTACCTGGCTCAGATTCATCGGCGTTCACGACCATATAGCGGGGTTGTACACCCTGTGGCAAAAAGCCCCACTTGACCCCCGTGGGAAAACCGGCGCCGCCGCGACCACGTATCCCGCTTTCCTTGATCTGCTCCACCATGTCGGCCGGCTCAATCTCGTTCAACACACGTCGGGCCGTGGCATAGCCGCCGTCGGCCTCGTAAGTCTTGAGCCTGTGGCTGTCCGGTGCGTTGAGCCGGTCCATCAGGTACCGAGGTTCCATCCCACCCGTGCGGTAGGGGCCGTCGGACGCGCCCTCACTGTTGGGGTCGGCCTCCGGTGTCCAGCGTTCCAGCGTGTGGAAGCCGTTGCCGGACTTCAGCAGTTCTATCGCCTGTTCCACGTCTTCGGATGAGTCGAGATTCTCGAAATAGCGGATCTGACCCGTCTTCTGGTCGGTAACGATCGCCATCGGGGCGGTGCCGCAAGAGCCGAGACACTCCATGTGATCGAGGGCAAACTGTCCGTCCTCGGTCTTCTCCCCGTGATGAACGCCAAGCGCGTTCTCAAAGTTGTGCAGGCACCGGTTCCCACCTCGAAGCATGCAAGGGACGTTTGTACAGACTTCAATATGATATTCGCCCTTGGGCTGCTCATGCAGCATGTTGTAGAAACCGACGACCGCGCCAACCTCTGCCGGTGCGATCTCGAGGATTTCCGCCAGCTCGTCCTGTGCATCTACCGGGCAGTATCCGTACTCCCTCTGGATCACGTAGAGCGCCGGCAGAATCCCTGAACGTTGCCGGCCCGCAGGATAGCGAGCCAGTATCTCGTCGATCTCCTGCCGTATCTGTTCCGTTATCATTGAAATCCCCGGTTGCCGGTGAGCAGGTTGCGGTGGCCGGCTTTGAGTGTTCCAACCGCCGCAGTGCTATCGGTCTACTTCACCCAGTACAATGTCGATCGACCCGATGTTGGTTACGACGTCGGAGAGCATCTCGCCGCGACTGATGTGGTCGATAGCGTAAAGGTTGTTAAAGCTCGGGCCGTGTACATGCAGGCGATACGGCCTGGCCGAACCGTCGCTGTACACAAAGAACCCCAGCTCGCCCTTGCTGTTTTCGATGCCGTGATAGAAAAATCCCGGCGCCACGTGGAAGCCTTCGGTCATAAGCTTGAAGTGGTGAATCAACGCCTCCATGCTCACGTCCAGTTCGGCGCGTGGCGGTAGGGCCACCTTGCGATTGTTCGACTTGTAGAGGCCGCCGGGAAGGTTGTCCACCGCCTGTTCCAGGATGCGCACGCTCTGACGCATCTCCTCCAAACGAATCTTGAAGCGTCCGTAGCAGTCGCCGCTGTCACTGGTCGGGACCTCAAACTCGTATGCCTCATAGCCGCTGTATGGTCGATCGCGGCGCAGGTCCCAGTCGACGCCGCTGCCGCGCAGCATCGGCCCCGTCAGACCCATGCCCAAAGCATCTTCGGCGCTGACGTGACCGATTCCGATCAAGCGTTCCTGCCAAAGCGGCGCCTCTGTTACCATCGCCTCGTATTCGCTGATCTTCTGCGGCATCACGCGCAGGAAATCCTTCAACTCAGCGACAAATGAATCCGGCAGATCCTGCCAAACGCCGCCGATACGAATGTAACTGACCGTAAGCCTCGCGCCGCAGGCCATCTCGAACAGGTCCAGAATCCGTTCCCGCTCGCGTGTCGCGTACATGAGAAGACTCATACCGGTGCCCGATACGTCCAGGACGTGCGTCGCCAGCCAGAACAGGTGCGAAGCGATTCGCTGCATCTCCGCCATGATCACCCGGATCACCTGTGCCCGTTCGGGAATCTCCAGCCCAAGCATATGCTCGATCGTCAGACAATATCCCAGATTGTTCGACATCGCGGACAGATAGTCCATGCGATCGGTGTAGTAGACGAAATCCTTGTAACGCTTGTTTTCCCCCGTCTTTTCAAATCCCGAATGGAGAAAGCCCAGGTCTGGGTCTATGCTCACGATGCGCTCGCCGTCCATCTCCACGACCAGGCGCAGTACTCCGTGAGTGCTGGGATGGTGCGGCCCCATATTGATGACCATGTTCTGGCGGCTCATCCCCGGCGGCAAGTCGGGTATCGTGCTTTCCGCCGGCAAGATCTGGGATCCAAGCGTTTCGAACTCCGGATCGTCCCACGTGAACGTAAAGGGAACTTCTTCTCCGCCGAGGGGGGCCTGCTTTTGTAACGGATGGTTGGGCCAGTTCTTGGGCATGAGGATCCGTCGCGGGTCCGGATGACCGGTGAATCGGATTCCCATGAGGTCGTATACTTCTCGCTCCGGCCACTCGGCACCCTGGTACACGCCGGTCAGGCTGTCGATTTTCGCCGACGCACCATCGCTGTCCGGTTCAGTTTCGCAGTCGGCCACGACCGTCAAATGCTGGTTGCGCGAATAGGAGCGAAACTGGTAGACCGTCTGAAAGCGGGCTTCGCCATCCAGAGGCAAATGGGACCGGTCTACACTGGTAACATCTATCAGCGTCTCATATGAGAGTTCGGGATCATCACGCAAAAATGTGGCCAGCGCCTTCAGTTGCCCCGGTGCAACGTATACGACCTCATTGCCGTTGTGCAGTCCGGCCACAACGATGTCCTCCCCAAACTGTTCGCAAATGCGCCGTGTATCGTCGGTCTCTCCCTCTGGAACGGGTGCCAGAGCGGGGATACCCGGCGGATTCAGAGTTCGTTGGGTCTCGTATGCTCGCACAACCGGTGCTACATCAAGAGGCATCGCTCAACTCGCTCTCATAGCTGCGGTTCGGTACCGGTAGACACAGTTCTATGTCCATCTGCAGGATTGCCTGTCAAGTGGTAGCGCCGTCCATGAGTACTGATTGCGAAGGTCAGATACGCAAAGGCGCGATCTCGTCAATGGCCAGCGGTTCTTCGACGTTACGCCACGCCCCAACCGATTCGCGCCTCTGCTTCGCACGTAGCAGATCCATTGCGTAGAGCAGGGACTCAGGTCGAGGTGGGCAGCCTGGAACGTAAACATCGACGGGGATAATCTTGTCCACCCCCTGGATGATGGCGTAGTTGTTAAACGGTCCGCCCGCGCTTGCGCAGATTCCCATGGCGATGACCCATTTTGGTGCCAGCATCTGGTCGTAAATGCGCTTTATCACCGGCGCCATCTTGTTGCTGACACGCCCGGAGACAATCATCAGATCGGCCTGCCGCGGGCTGGCCCGGAAAAGTTCCGACCCGTAGCGGGCGATGTCGTGGCGGGCCGTGCCTGTAGCGATCATTTCCATTGCGCAACAGGCCAGCCCAAAGAGCAGCGGCCATGTGCTGTTGGCTCGGCCCCAATTGATTACGCTGTCCAGCGACGTCGTCAAAATGCCTTCAGGAACCTTTTCTTCTATACCCATGTCCGTTCCTTTGCATCTACATCTCCGCAGCCCAGCCGGAGGCGGCATCCTATGAACGCGGCAACCCGCTTTCGGCGCTCTGGCCCTTTCAGCCCTCGCCCCTACATGTAACCCCTACATGTAAGGATGTCAAAACCCTGAGAAAAGCTGTGCGCGACGGCCAGATCCCTCAGTCTCTAGTCCCAGTCGAGAGCGCCCTTCTTCCATTCATAGAGGAAACCTACCACGAGTACAATGAAAAAGGGAATCATCGCCACCAGGGCAAACAGGCGAAGATCTCTCAAGACGGCCGCCCACGGGTAGAGGAAGATTACTTCGATGTCGAAGATCAAGAAGAGCATTGCAACCAGATAGTACTTAACCGGGAATCGTCGACGGGCGTCGGCGAAGGGGATAATCCCCGATTCGTATGGCTCCAGTTTCTGACTGTTACGCTCTCGTGGACCTAGCAGTGAGGGCAGACCTATGGCAATAACGCCGAATCCGGCCGCCAACAGGATCAGTATGAGAAGTGGCAGATAGTCGCTTGCCATCTCGTATTCCTTTTCAGCGAAACTGAAAGGCTTGGGGAACTGTTCGTGCATTTTTCCACGAACGATATAATTCTAGCACGAACCGAAAATGACTGTCAAAGCCTGTCGGTGTCAATTGTCTCCAAGGAGCAAGCAGTCGGGCCCCGTTGAATAATCATCCCACACCTCGCTCTATTCCCGTTGAATGCCTTGGAGATGCCGCCACCTGGAGCACGTTGAACGCGTTTAAGCAGGGCTCGAACTTTCCCTATCAGAAATCGCTATGCTATACTTTCGCGGGAGTTTGTTAAATTCCACACAAACGGATTCTCGGCAATGCTCAGTCAATATTTCTTCATCCTTGTTATGTCCGGCTTGGCGGTCGTGTTGCCTCTTGCCGCCATCGTAATGGGCCATTTCCTTGGTCCCCGCCGGCCCGATGAGATCAAGAATGACATCTACGAGAGTGGCGTCGAAACCATTGGCGAGACTTGGGTCCAGTTCCGAGCACAGTACTATCTGATTGGCCTGGTATTCGTCGTATTCGATGTCGAAGCGCTCTTCCTCTTTCCAATTGCAGTGGCATACCAGCAACTCGAAATGTTTGCAGTGCTCGCGACCATCTTCTTTGTTCTGCTGCTCGTGATCGGACTTATGTACGACTGGCGCAAGGGCGCTCTGGAGTGGCAATAGGTCGGATTCAGGTGCTGCGCACGGCCAATCAGTTTGCGGCGCCTAAAGGCCTCGGTTTCTCAGCTACCTGTTTGGAGGCAAAGCTATGCAGGTAACCCAATGGAGCGAAGCGCTCTCCAGCTGGCTCATGGGACTGGGACTTCCCGGCTGGGCGGCCATCTTCCTGGTATACGCCGTCGGGTCCTTTATCCTGATCAACTATGGCATGTTGTCGGTTCTGCTGTTGATCTGGATTACGCGCAAGGCCATCAGCCGCATACAGGACCGAATCGGTCCCAATCGCGTCGGCAAGTACGGCCTCCTTCAAACCGTGGCCGACGCGGCCAAATTGCTCTCCAAAGAGGATATCACTCCCTACGAAGCGGACAAGATTGCCTATAATCTGTCTCCCGTACTCTCGGTATTCGGTGTGCTCATGCTGCTGGCAGTCATACCATTTGCACCGGGCCTGACCGGCGTGGACCTGAATGTCGCCGCCCTCTATGTTGTAGCGCTCGGTTCGATAGGCATTATGGCCGCATTGATGGCAGGCTGGGGCAGCAACAACAAGTATGCCCTGCTCGCAGGTTTTCGCGTGGTGGCACAACTCCTGAGCTACGAAATCCCCCTGGTGCTGGCAATCCTGACGGTAGTACTGCTTACCGGTTCGATGCGCTTCGGTCAGATCGTGGAACTCCAATCACTGCATATTGGCGGCTTTAACCTCGGATTGGGTTGGCTTGGCATAGTTATGCCGGGAGCGCTTATCGTCTTCTTTGTAAGCTCTCTTGCCGAGGCTGAACTCACCCCCTTCGACCTGTTGGAGGCGGAATCGGAACTGATCGCCGGATTCCACATCGAGTATTCGGGCATGAAGTTCGCCATGTTCTTCCTGGCCCAGTTCCTCAACGCCTGGATCCTGGCCGCTGTCGCCGTCACTCTGTTCCTGGGAGGCTGGCAAGGCCCCGGCGTCGGTTTACCGGTCATCGGCCCTCTACTGGGTCTCGGCTACTTTATGATCAAGGTGTACGGCATCTACGTCCTTCAGCAATGGATTCGCGGGACCTTTCCCCGCATCCGCATTGATCAGATGATGTATTTCGCCTGGAAGGTCTTGGTGCCGCTGATGATTGGGCTGATCGTTGCCCAGGCCATCATCCAAAAGCTGCCGACACCGGTTGCCGTTCAATATGTGTTGATCTTCATCGCAAATGTCGGCGTAATGGCCGTCGTAGCCTACGTCCTGCAGAAATATTTCCGTGAAGAACAGATGCGAACGAAGCGCTCTTTCGAGCCTTCTTCACTGATAGGTTCAATGCAGGTCTCTGAAAAAGGCACTATGTATTAGGTTCTTGCTAACCGGTTTCAGACAAACCGGGGCTTCGGCACAGTAAGGGGCACGGGCTAACATAGGGTCACGCCCCACCATCAAAGGCAGGAATTCACATGCAGTTACCGCTGGGCATCGAGGTACCGATACCAACATTTGAACAGTTCGTGTTCATTCAGGTAGCTCTGCTGACGGCCGTTGCCGGTCTGGCCGTAGTAATGAGCCGTAACCTCTTTCACAGCGCTCTGGCCCTGACGCTGACCTTTTTCGGCGTCGCCGGCGTATATGTCTTTTTGGAAGCCGAGTTTCTGGCGGTCAGCCAGGTTCTTGTGTACGTCGGCGCCATCGCCATGCTGATCGCCTTTGCCATTATGCTCACGCGCAGCATGATGTACGGGCGTACCTCTCCTCTGAACAATCAGTGGGGCAAGTCGTCCCTCTTTGCCTTCCTCTTTTTCATCGGGCTGCTTGCCTTTGCTCGGGCAACTCCGTGGCCGGCCCCGGGCGAGGAGGTCATCGCCGACGAAGCACTGATTGGCGCCCTGGGAAGAGAGTTTGTAACCACTTACGTTATTGCGTTTGAAGTTCTGGGGCTGCTGCTGCTTCTGGCTCTGGTCGGAGCCGTCATGTTGGCACGCGACCGCTAGGGCCAAGTTAGACGAAATCGGCTGCCGCAAAGAAGGTTCGCCGGTTTCTTGCCACCGCTTCTGTTTGGGGTTGATCTATGGTTCCGCTCAGCTGGTATCTGATGCTCGCCGCCTTCCTGTTCTCATGCGGCCTGTATGGCGCGCTCGCACGGCGCAACGCCATCGCCATGCTTATGGGCATCGAGTTGATGCTCAATGCTGCCAATATCAACCTGGTGGCTTTTTGGCGCCACGGGTTCGGTCCCATGGAGGACCTGACCGGGCAGGCATTTGCCGTGCTGATTATCGGCCTCGCCGCAGCTGAGGCCGCTGTGGGCCTGGCGCTGATCATCGCCGTCTACCGCGAGCGGCGCACTATCGATGTCGACGAGCTGGACATTCTTTCAGGCTGAGTGGCCCTGTACAGGTAGAATGGCGCCGCTGCCGGCGTCGTGTGCGGAGAAAACCGTAACAAGGTGGCCAAGAAGCAACTGACGGGAACACTTGAAGAACAGTGCAGTTTTCTCTACCAGCTTGCACAGGAGAAGATGGAGGACGGTAACTATACAGGTGCCGTCTATGCACTCAAAGAGATCGTAAGGCATAAGCCCGACTATCGCGACGCAGCTCAGCTCTTGGAGAAAGCCCGCCGGCACAAGAAAGCGCAATCATTTCGCCTGATCATCTCTCTTGCCGGGGCGGCCCTGTTTGTTGGCATCGGCTCGACAGCCGGAGTCCCTAACGATCTGTGGCTGTTCGTCTTGGCATTTGCCGGTCTGCTTGTCGGGTATGTATTCGCCAATCTGATTCGAAGTCAAGCAACGCCTTAGGCGAAGTATCATTTTTCTGAACTGACTACGGAAGAC
>VYDA01000496.1:12247-17219 GCA_009843665.1 Caldilineaceae bacterium SB0675_bin_29
GGGCTATTCAGCGTCACCTGGGTTGTGCCGATTCCTCCCTTCCTGGGATTCCTGGCGATTCTTCTTTTTCTGAACAAAAACAAGCGGGGCAGCGCACTGGTCGCGATCGGCTCGGCTCTTCTCAGTTGTATTCTCGGCTGGGGAATCGCCTTTGCTTCGTTCTTCAGTGATCACTTCGGTGATCATCCGGTTGACGAGGCGATTTACGCGATTCCCACCGGCGCAACAGAATTCGTCATCGGCTACGCTGTCGATCCGGCCAATGCCTTGATGCTCTTCATGGTGCCCTTCCTGGTGTTGATGATTTTCATCTATTCCAGCGGCTACATGAGTTTCCCCCACCATCTCAAAGCAGAACAGTACCCGACCGCTCACGCACAGGGGAAAGACCCACGTTACAGCCGTTTCATGGCCTATATCTGCCTGTTCGCGACCGGCATGCTCGGTCTGGTCGTCGCCAACAATCTGCTCCAGTTTTTTGTGTTCTGGGAAGTGATGGGGCTGTGCAGCTACCTCTTAATCGGTTTCTGGTACGAGAAGGCGTCGGCGAGAGCAGCCGCGGTCAAAGCCTTTGTCACCACCCGCATAGGCGATGCCCTGCTCATGATCGGCCTGATCCTGCTGTATGTGCGCAGCGAGCCGAGCAGTCTGCGTTTCAGCGAGTTGTTCACCGAGGCAAACCTCGATCAGCTCGCCCGTTCACTGGTCAACATTCCTCTCTTCGGCGAAGTCCATTGGATTTCCCTTATCGGCGTGCTCATTTTCTGCGGCGCCATCGGCAAGAGCGCCCAGTTCCCGCTCCACATCTGGTTGCCTGATGCCATGGAAGGGCCCACACCGGTCAGCGCCATGATCCATGCGGCGACGATGGTGTCAGCCGGTGTCTTCCTTCTGGTCCGGATGTTCCCGATCTACAATTTTTCTCCCGAAGTCTCCGCTAGCACGCTGCAGTTCGTCGCCTTCATCGGCGCGTTTACCGCCCTGTTCGCGGCCACAGTTGCCGTGGCCCAATGGGATATCAAACGGGTGCTGGCCTACTCCACGATATCTCAGTTGGGGTATATGGTTGCCGCCATCGGCATGGGTGCATATGTGGCCGCGCTCTTCCACCTGCTTACCCACGCCTTCTTCAAGGCTCTCCTGTTCCTCGGTTCCGGCAGCGTGATTCACGGCGTGGAACACGGCTACCACCACGCCCATGAGCACGCCCAAGATGACCACGGCGAAGGCCACGCTGAACATATCGTCCGCCGCGCCGACGGCGTGCTCGATACCGAAGACGCGCAGGATATGCGCAATATGGGTGGCTTGCTGTCAAAGATGCCCCGCACCGGCTGGACCTTCATCATAGGTGGGCTGGCCCTCTCAGGCTTTCCACTGGTCACAGCAGGATTCTGGTCAAAGGACGAGATCCTTGCTTTTGCCTGGGATGGCAGCCACCAGTGGGTCTTCTGGACGCTGGCCCTGGCCGCCTTCCTCACCGCCTTCTATACAATGCGCCAGATTGGGCTGACCTTCCTGGGCCGTGCGCGCACGGAGGGGGCCTCGCACGCACCGGAGAGCGTCGCCAGCATGACGATGCCTCTGGTTCTGATCAGTATCTTTGCAGTCGTCGGTGGATGGGTGGGCATTCCCGAGACATTCCCGCTCCTGGGCGGCATCGTTCCCAACTGGATCGGGCACTTCCTCGAACCTTACATGAAGTACATGCACCTGTACCCACATCATCCGGACTTCAACTTCGTGCCGCTGGCAGTATCGATAGTGGTCGCGCTCGGCGGCCTTGGAGCCGGTTATCTGGTCTACGGACAGGGACTTAAGGAAGGTCAGATCGATCCTGTCGCACGTATTCTCGGCCCAATCTGGTGGATGTGGCACCGCAAGTACTGGATAGACGAACTGTACAATGGCACCATCGTGCTGCTCACAATGTGGTTGAGCCGTTTCCTGGCCCTGTTCGATCGCGATTGGATTATCGACTGGTTCGTTAACGGGGTTGGCCGGATAGCCATCCGGATCGGCGATCTCTCTGCCGCCTTCGACAGATTCGTCGTTGACGGTTTCGTGGACGGCGTCGGCTGGATCTCAGATCAGGCCGGCCACATTGCCCGCCTGTTGCAGGATGGCCGGGTGCAGACATATCTGCTTTTCGGTATGTTGATCCTGGCCGTATGGCTATTCCTGAACGTGCTTCCCATGATACTTACCCTGGTGTAAGGAGCGGCGCCCCTTCGAGTGCATCCCTTCGAATGGCTGCGGATCCGACCGGCCTGCTTGGCCTAAACCTAAATTCTGCTTGGAGACGGCTTCATGGATTCACCTGATTCAATTGTCCTGACAATACTGCTCTTTTGGCCGCTGGTGGCAGCGCTCCTGGTCATACTGCTTGGCCGCACCGACAGCCTGATCAAGAAGGGCTCGGTCTGGGCCAGTCTGATCCCTCTTGGCCTCAGCATCTATCTGCTGTTTGAATACGACTCCGGAACGGGCGGTATGCAGTTTGAGCACGTCGCCAAGTGGATTCCGCAGCTCAACGCCGGTTACCATCTCGGCGTCGACGGCCTAAGCGTTCCTCTGATATTCCTGACCACTTTACTCAGCACACTGAGCATCTACTATAGCGCCGGCGTTATCAACGAGCGTGTCAAAGAGTACTTCTTTTTGATGCACTTGCTGGAATTCAGCATGATTGGCGTTTTCTTGGCCTTGGACTACGTGCTCTTCTACGTCTTTTGGGAGATCAGCCTGGTTCCCATGTACTTCCTCATCGGAATCTGGGGTGGCGAGAACCGCGGTTACGCGGCAACCAAGTTTTTCATATATACGTTGGTGGGCTCTGTGGCGATGCTGCTGGCGATTCTGGGGGTCTACTTCGCAACGGGGACCTTCGACATCGTTGAAGCGGCTGCTGCCAAGCCCTTCGCCGGCAACCTCACGCTCGCCAGCTTGGCGTTCTGGGGCTTCTTCTTTGGATTCGCCTTCAAAGTACCCAGCTTCCCCTTCCACACTTGGCTGCCTGATGCCCATACTGAGGCGCCGACCGCCGGATCGGTCATTCTTGCCGGTGTTCTGCTGAAGCTGGGCGCCTACGGTATGTTGCGCATCATGTTGCCCAGCTTCCCGGAAGCGTCAGTCTATTGGGCCACCTGGATTGTGGGCCTCGGCGCAATTGCCATCGTTTACGGTGCATTCGTTTGTGTGGCCCAGACCGACCTGAAGCGCTTGATCGCATACAGCTCCGTCAGTCACATGGGTTACGTGATGCTGGGGATAGGAGCCGCGGCCGCGGTAATGACCCCCGACGCCCTGGCCGGCGCGGTAAACCGCTTCGGCCTCAGCGCCCAGGCCATTCAGGACAGCGCCGCCATGGCCCTCAACGGTGCCGCACTGCAGATGTTCAACCACGGCATCATCACAGGAGCGCTGTTCTTCCTCGTCGGCATCATCTACGAACGGGCGCATTCGCGCGACCTGTCGAGGTTTGGCGGGCTGGCGACCAAGACGCCCCACTTCTATGGCCTGATGTTGACGGCAGCCTTCGCCAGTTTGGGGCTTCCCGGTCTGGCCGGCTTTTGGGCGGAGCTGTTCACCTTCCGCGGGGCCTTTGCCATCATGCCCTATTGGGCCGCCTTTGGCACCATCGGCATCGTAATCACCGCCGTCTACATTCTCTACCGCATTATTCAGAACGTCTTCCTGGGCGAGTACGACCCGAGCAAACTTTCCCACTGGACGACGGTGCACGGTGAACACGCCGACGGCCCAACCGACATGGTTGGGTTTGAGAAAGTGACAATGTGGCCGTTGATCGCGGCGATGTTCCTGATCGGAATCTACCCGACGCCCCTGGTGAGTTATTTCAATCAGTCAGCTCGGGAACTCCTGGCCTTTGTGCAGAATCTCGTCTGAACCCTGCAGTGACCGGCCGTTTGCTGCCAGCGTCGGCTTGATTTGCCGGCAGCAGAAAGACGGCAAACGGTACTGTCGCATGGAGAACTATTTGTGGGCGACTTAGGATATATCGCACCCGAAATCATACTTCTCATCGGCGGCCTGTTCATCTTCTGCTTGGACCTGGCCTACGATCCCGGTGTGGGAAAGAAATCAGGGCTGAGCTACATGGCGTTGTCGGCCCTCTTCCTGTCGGCCGCCCTGGTTGCCGCCGTATTGCAGCTGAACATCTCCGACCCGGAAGCTGGGCCGAAGGTTGCCTACTCGATGATGACGATAGACAACTTCGGCAGCTTCATCAAGGTCACCATCTTTTCCGGCATGATACTGACCACGATCGCCGGTGGGCGCTACATGAATCGCCGTTCCGGCAATCAGGGCGAGTTCTGGACCTTTTTCCTGATGGTCAGCCTGGCCATGAGCATTGCCGTCAGCGCCAACAACCTGGTCCTGGTCTATCTCGCCATCGAATTCCTTTCGATAACGAGCTATATGCTGGCCGGTTTTCTGCGCGAGAACAGGCGCAGCAACGAGGCCGGACTCAAGTACTTCCTATACGGGTCAATCGCATCGGCCGTAATGCTGTACGGCATTAGCCTGCTCTACGGCGCGACAGGTTCTCTCTACCTTCACGACATTGCCGCCGAATTCTCTGTGATTATCGGTGAATCCACGGAAGTTAGCGGGCTGGCCTTTGCCGCACTACCGGCAATGCTTCTGATTCTGGCGGGACTGGGGTTCAAGGCAAGCCTGGCGCCCTTTTACCAGTGGGCTCCCGACACCTACGACGGCTCACCCACGCCGGTCGCCACCTATCTCTCCACCGCCTCCAAGGCCGCGGCCTTCGCGGTGCTGGCCCGCTTCTTCATCGTGGCCATGGCCTCGTTCGAAGTCAACTGGGTACCGGTCCTGGCTGCTTTCAGCATCATCACCATGACGATGGGCAATCTCGCCGCGCTGCGACAGACCAGCGTCAAACGCATGATCGCGTATAGTTCCGTCGCCCAGGCCGGTTACATTC
>VYDA01000496.1:17229-23602 GCA_009843665.1 Caldilineaceae bacterium SB0675_bin_29
ATTCTGATGGGGTTGGTTGCCGTAACTTCCTCCTCGCCCAGCGCGATGGACGGTCTCAACGGCGTTTTGCTCTACCTGTTCGCCTATCTCTTTACAAACGTCGGCGCTTTTCTCGTAGTCATGGCGCTGGAAGAGACGGTCGACAGTACCCATATCAGCGCCTACCGCGGTCTGATCAAGCGGGCGCCTTGGCTGGCAGTCATGTTTACCATCTTCCTGCTCAGCCTGACCGGCATTCCCCTCACAGGGGGTTTCTTTGGTAAGTTCTACGTCTTCGGCGCCGCCATCCAGCGTCAGTACTTCTGGCTGGCCGGAATTGGTATGATCAATGCCGGTATCGCCGCCTTCTACTATCTCCGCGTGGTACGGGAGATGTACTTTACCAGCGAAGGCGAAGGCGATACCCTGGATGTGCCAATGGCATTACAGACCAGCCTCCTGATTTGCACCATCGTCACGCTTTGGATCGGCGTCTATCCCAGCGCGGTAATAGACTGGGTAAGCAACGCCTCGGTCCAGTTGCTTTCTGTAGTCCCTTAGTTACTCAGGGAGTTGGAGCATCCTCCCTGAGCAGCCCCTCGACCTTCAGTTCATTCCACAATTCCGCCGGGATTGGCCTCTGGAGCAGATCGTAGTTCCCCTGTACATGAGCGACTTCCATCGCGCCGGGAATGATGGCAGATACGATCGGATTGGCCAGCAGGAACTGCAGCGCCGCGCAGGGCAGCGGCGTTTGGTGTCGCTTGCAAATCTTCTCAATCCGATCCGTTCTCTCCATCATCTCCTGCGAGGCTGGTGCGTAGAAGTACGTGGCGCCCGGCACTGCGCCGGTGGCCAGAATCCCCGATGCGAACACCGCTCCGATAATGACGCTGATTCCCCTATGCTCGCATAGGGGGAACTCCTCCTCCAGCATCTCCTGCGTCAGCAGGTTATATCCGTAAGCGACCAGAAAAAAGTCCAGGTCCACAAGGTCGAGGAAGCGGGGGATCATCCCTAGCTCATTGATGCCCGCGCCTACACCCTTTACCAGCCCGTGACTGCGCAGCTCCTCGAGCGCACGCCAGCCGCTGGTGAACAGTTGATTCAAATAGGCGTTCACGCGAGCCTCGGTCTCGTAGAAGTAGAAGTCCAGGTCATGAATTACCAGCAGATCCACGGAAGGCAGGCTGAGCCGTTGCAGGCTGTCCTCGAAGGAACGCATGATCCCATCGTAGCTGTAGTCGACAGTAAATTCGAACGGCAGCGCCCCAATGAATGGGCCAGGATCGAAATTTGCAAGATCGTAAACCGGCCGGAATACACGCCCAACTTTAGTGGAGAGTACGTACTCGTCACGAGGTTTCTGTCGCAAAAAGTGACCGACGCGATGTTCGCTCTTGCCATTACCGTAGAACGGCGATGTATCGAAGTACCGGACGCCGACATCCCAGGCGGCCTGCAAGACGCCCTGTGCGGAATCTTCATCGAGCATCTTGAACAGGTCTCCCAGCGGCGCCGTTCCCAGTCCAAACTCGGTGACTGATGTCCCTGTACCGCCGATTCCCCTCTGCGCAATGCTGTTCATCGATCACCCTCCTCGTGATAATTCGGCCCAGATAAGCCGCTTGTTCGAATCCAAGCCCCACCTAATCCTGGCGACACTTCAAATTCTGCTCTGGTTTGAAACCAGCACCACCTGTATGTTACTATGAAACTATCTCCTGTTACCATTCCGCCATTAAGGATGGAAAACTGAACCGCTCTCGCCCAGAAGCTACTAATTCTCTGCCGCCGAGGCCGCTCAGCCACGGAGATGTCAAATTATGACCACCTCGGAAAGTACACCTCGTAGACGCCTAAAGGATACAAGCAAGACAGCCGTGCTGGTCGCGACCATCCGCGCTGTGCATTTGCGCTGGCACGACCCACCTCACATTTTCGAAGACACCTACGCGTTGCAGATGCTGACGCCATTCTGGCATGCGGTCGCAAAGTTCAGGCCGCTCAAGTGGCTTGTCGGCGATGTCATTTTGGGCGTCTACCGCCCTGTCTACCCGGCGGTTGTACTGCGTTCCCGCTATACGGAGGACCAGCTGGTCGAAGCAGTCGAGTCAGGCACCGAACAGTATGTGATACTCGGCGCGGGGCACGATACTTTCGCACTGCGGCGCAAGGATCTGGCGGACAAAGTGCGCGTCTTTGAAGTGGATACACCGAATACTCAGGACGTAAAGCGACAGAGCATTCTGAAGGCCAACGGGAGCATTCCCGCGAATCTCACCCTTGTACCGGTTAACTTTGAGGTCGACCGGTTGGATGAAGAACTCGAAAAAGCAGGCTTCGACTCCCAACAACCGGCGTTCTACTCCTGGCTTGGTGTAACGTACTACCTGACGCCTGAGGCAATTCGCGATACCCTGGACCGGATTGCACAACTGTCTGCACCGGGGAGCCGTATCGTCTTCGACTTTAAAATCGCCAAACACATGATGACCCAGGAATGGCGAACGCTGTGCGAAAAGATGGAAGGATTCGTGGCGCGCCGGGGTGAGCCCATGCTGACCGACTTTACGCCGCAGTCGCTGAGCGACATGATGGTCCGGCATGGCTACACTGAGGTGGAGATGATGCCTCCCGAGGAGCAGCAGAAACGTTACCTGGGTGATCGCACCGACATCGAGCCTACAGCCTTCTTCCACTTTGCCCAGTTTTCGCTGGAGCCGCCGTCTGAAGAGGATGCGGAGTAACGACTATGGCACGCCCGCCCACGCACCACGCTGACGAGTGGCTGCTCGACAATGCGCAGATGCGGCAATTCATCAGTGCGGTGAACATTACGCGGGCCCGCGAATCGGACCCACGCACGATCGTAGCTGCAGTCCGTCCGCAGTTCATCGATCTGCTGGCCGACCAGGTGTGGCTGCCCCAGAAGTTCCAGCAGCCATCCGCTGACAGCGGTATGGGAGGCGGCATCGGCATGTGGCTGCTCTATCGGGCTGGCGATGGCGGCTTGGCATTTTCAGCTCTGGTCGTGCCGCCGGGCGCCCAGACTCCCGTCCATGACCATTTGGCTTGGGGGCTCGTGGGTCTTTACAAGGGCGAGCAGGAAGAAGAAGTCTTTACCCGTCAGGACGACGGCACCACTGAATCCCACGCTAAGTTGACCCTCTCGGTGCGCCAAATGCTGCGGCCGGGCGACTTCTACGAACTGCTGCCGGAAAACGACATCCATCGCGTGCGCACAACCAGCCCGGAAACGTCGGTGTCGCTCCATCTGTAGGGCAACGACAAGGGCTGTATCTGGCGCCACCGCTGCGACCCGGAAACAGACTCCGCCCAACCTTTCCGCTCAGGATGGCTCAATGTGGATTGCCGTGACAACGGAACCGGCTGATAGCGAGTCGCTCTGAATAGCCACCCTTTGTCGCACTTCCCAAAATGAAGAAGTGGAGCAAGTCTCTTTCACTCACGCCGCGCGCGAAGCGCATCGGCGTCAAACGCAGGTTTCATACGGTAGGAAAACTTCACACGCCAACTCGCACAGGGGATAACCAATGGCCAACCGAGTAAATCGGGCGATCGAACTGTTGGACCAGGGCCAGCCCATCTACTACAGCGGCGGGCATACCGGCCACGTGCTTACCCACGAACAGGGCCGAACTGATGCCGCCATCTGGTCCGACTATATTAACGTTGGAATGGAGCACGGCTCCTTCAATATGGGCGGCCTGGAAAGTTACATGCAAGGGCTGGTGGATGGAGGCCCTGCGACCAGCGGGCACCGTACACCCACAGTGATCGTCGAGGCGCCGGTTGAAGGCACCGCGGCCGACATCGTGCGCTACAACGCCTGGCAGTTCCGCCAGATTCTGGCTCGAGGCGTTCATGGAATCCTGCTATGTCAGGCGGAGACACCCGAAGCGGTCGCCGCCTTCGTCGAAGCGTGCCGGTACCCGATCAACCGTATCGGCGTAGGGGCAGGTTTGAAGGCGGGCAGGCGCGGCGTCGGTTCGGAACCAACCGCATCCACGATCTGGGGAGTCGACTATGCGGACTATCTCGATAAGGCTGACCCCTGGCCCCTCAACCCTGAAGGCGAGCTGCTCTTGGGCCTCAAAATCGAGTCGGCAGCCGCCTTGCCGCACATTGAGGAAATCCTGGCCGTCCCTGGAATCGGATTCGCGGAGATGGGGCCTGGCGACCTGAGTATCTCTTTGGGCTATCGCCGGCGCCCGCCGACTTTCCCTCCCGAAATGCAGGAGGCGAGCGATCGCGTGCAAGCGGCATGTGAGGCCAACGGCGTCGCCTTCCTCCAGCCGGCCAACCCGGAGAATGTCGTCCAAAGAATCGATGCCGGCGTGCGTGTGATCGGCGGCCACAACCCGGAGACGGCCCGAATCGGCCGCGCCCACACCAAGAGGCAGATGCCAGTCTGACACACTGCTTTGGAATACGAAAGATTGCGGCCCGTACTTCATCCTTAAGTGTCAAGGAACTGAAATGGAGAACCCATGTTAAAGCAATACAAGATGACTTTACGCACTGGCGTTGTATTCCTCCTGCTTACGCTTGCTCTGAGCGCCTGCGTCCCTGCCGCGTCTTCTCCGTCGGCGGGCGATACCGGAGCGCAATCTCAAGCCGCCGAAACAAGCGCGCCAACCGGCATGAAGAACGTAGTTTACGACAGCCTTCCAGATATGGATGGCGCGGAGATAGTAGCGGTGACGGGCAACGACTACATACCGCTCAACTTCATCGACCCGGCCAGCGGCGAGGCCGTCGGCTGGGAATATGACGCGGTCAATGAGATTTGCCGTCGCCTCAACTGCGTTGTCAACTGGCAAGTCACCTCATGGGAAGCGATGATTCAGGCAGTAGCCGAAGGCCAGTTCGATGTAGGCATGGACGGCATCACGATCACGGCTGAACGCGCCGAAGTGGTGGACTTCTCGGACGCCTACATGACCAGCCAGCAGTTTATGCTTGTCCGCGCCGGCGAGGAGCGATTCGACACGGCTGAAGCGTTTGCCGCCGATGGGTCGCTGCTGATCGGTGCGCAGGCGGGCACGACCGGCTTCTACACGGCCGTGTACGACATTCTGGACGGCGATGAGTCAAATCCTCGCATCCAGCTTCTGGACAACTTCGGGGCATCGGTGCAGGCACTGATCGCCGGCGACGTGGACATGGTTCTGGTCGATGCTGCATCTGGCCGCGGCTATATCGGCGCCAACCCGGAAGCGCTCAAGATCGTGGGCGGGGCACTGGCGACCGAGGAGTTCGGCTTCATCTTCACGCCCGGCAGCACATGGACCGCGCCCTTCAACGCAGCCATTCAGACCATGAAGGCCGACGGTTATCTTGACTATCTCAATACTCGCTGGTTCTTCCTCACAGATCCCAACGCCGCCGACATCTATGATAGTCTTCCTGATATGGATGGAGCGGAGGTAGTTGCAGTGACAGGCAACGACTACATACCGCTCAACTTCATCGACCCGGCCAGCGGCGAGGCCGTCGGCTGGGAATATGACGCGGTCAATGAGATTTGCCGTCGCCTCAACTGCGTTGTCAACTGGCAAGTCACCTCATGGGAAGCGATGATTCAGGCAGTAGCCGAAGGCCAGTTCGATGTAGGCATGGACGGCATCACGATCACGGCTGAACGCGCCGAAGTGGTGGACTTCTCGGACGCCTACATGACCAGCCAGCAGTTTATGCTTGTCCGCGCCGGCGAGGAGCGATTCGACACGGCTGAAGCGTTTGCCGCCGATGGGTCGCTGCTGATCGGTGCGCAGGCGGGCACGACCGGCTTCTACACGGCCGTGTACGACATTCTGGACGGCGATGAGTCAAATCCTCGCATCCAGCTTCTGGACAACTTCGGGGCATCGGTGCAGGCACTGATCGCCGGCGACGTGGACATGGTTCTGGTCGATGCTGCATCTGGCCGCGGCTATATCGGCGCCAACCCGGAAGCGCTCAAGATCGTGGGCGGGGCACTGGCGACCGAGGAGTTCGGCCTAATATTCACGCCCGGAAGCATGTGGACCGCTCCCTTCAACGAAGCCATTCAGACTATGAAGGCCGACGGCTATGACGAGTACCTGAATGTAAAGTGGTTCTTTCTGTACGATCCAAACTAATGCGGTTTCGAGCGCAGGGAGACCTGTTGACCTTGTCCCTTGCTCTCTGCGCTCGAACTTTTACAGCTCTCCGTACACGTGGCAGCAGTTGACTCTCCTCAAGCCCGTCCCCGGCGCTCTCCGGCCGACTATTTCGCGCGCCTTCCCTACTGGCTCCTGCTGGCGCTGCTCCTGGGAGTTCTGCTCCTTTGGAGCCTGTTGGCCGACGCAGACTACAATCTGATCTTTAACGCCGTATCAAAAGG
>VYDA01000496.1:23612-27395 GCA_009843665.1 Caldilineaceae bacterium SB0675_bin_29
AGGTGTCGGCGTAACTCTATATGTCTGCCTGATCTCTTTTGGTCTGGCCCTATTGGTCGGGCTGGCTTTCGGCCTGGCCCGTGTCTCCCGAAATCGCCCGATCAATGAAGTCGCTTCCTTCTACGTCGAGATTATTCGCGGCGTGCCCATGCTGGTGATCCTCTTCTACATCGCATTCGTGGGCGCCCCGGGGCTGGTAGACCTGTTTAACTGGGCGGGTAATGCATTACAGGGGCTGGGACTCGGATTCGTGGGAAAGCCGCTGGCAGAATTCAGCATTCGCCAGCTCTCCTTTACCAGCCGCGCGATCCTTGCGCTGGTAATCGGCTACAGCGCCTTCATTGCTGAGATCTTTCGGGCTGGAATCGAGAGTATAGAAGGGGGCCAGATGGAGGCGGCGCTTAGCCTTGGCATGAGCAGGGGCCAGGCCATGCGCCATGTGATCCTGCCCCAGGCCGTCCGGCGCGTGCTGCCGCCGCTGGGCAACGACTTCATCGCCATGCTCAAAGACTCGGCGCTTGTGTCCGTTCTGGGTGTTCAAGACATCACCCAGCTGGGCAGGCTCTATGCCACCAGCACGTTCCGTTTTTTCGAAACCTACAACGTCGTCGCCTTTCTCTATCTCGTGATGACGATAGGACTGTCTCTTTTTGTACGTTACTGGGAGACACGCAACCCGCTCAAGGAAGGATAAAGGCGGACGGCACTCGCCGCCCGCCTTCAGATGCGCCCCCCGGGAGGAACCACTTGCAGTAGGTATAGCCGGGGCCCTCTCGCCGGCAGGGCCTGCAGATCCGCTTTCGAGAGAAATGTCTACGTATCTCGATCGACCTGGTGTTCGGAGATATCGATTTCGCCCTCATATACAAGCGCGTCGTCACCCTCCTCACCCGTGCTGATCCGAATAATGTTTTCCACGGGACAGATGAAAATGGCGCCGTCGCCCTGCGTGCCGGTGGCCGCCGTCCTCTGAATGGTCGCCACTACCTGTTCCACCTCTTCTTCGCTTACGACGAGATTCATCTGAATCCGCGGCAATGTGTCGACAACGTAGGTGCTGTGCCGTCCGGCAAGTTTGATTCCGCTCTGACGGCCGTGCCCCTGGACTTCGACAGTATCGATAGCGGGGACACCAATCTCAATCAGAGCCAGCCTGACACTGTCCAGCTTCTCATGTCGGATGTACGCCTCGATCTTCTTTAACACCGCTATTTCTCCTGTGTGTCAAGAGAAACTCCCATGTCCGCAAGGCAGGCTGAGAGTCCCTTCAATCCTCTATTCTGTACTTCCTCTCCAGAAAGAAAGCAAAGAAATCACTTAGATCAGGGGGCGGCGATAGCATTCCTTGAATGTCGATGTCTCCTTCATAGACCAACACGTCGGCGCCTTGCTCCCCCGTGCTGACCCGGACGATGTTGTCTACCGGACAGACGTAAATGGCGCCATCGCCTTGTGTCCCGGTTGCGGCCCTCTCTCTGATCGTCTCTACGATCTGGGCAACGTCGTCTTCACTAACGACTACAGTCAAACGGAGACGTGGTAACGTATCGACAGTGTAGCTGCTGTGTCGTCCGGCCATCCTGATGCCGGGCTGCCTACCATGTCCCTGCACTTCTACCGTGTCTATGGCGGGAACGCCGATCTCCACCAGCGCTGACCTGACCTCAGTCAGCTTTTCGAGTCGAATGTAAGCCTCAACCTTCTTGAGCATCGCTCATCTCCTCTCCAACGTAAGAGGAGTATTCCACAATTTCACAAATGGGTCGTGCCGCTACC
Source organism: Caldilineaceae bacterium SB0675_bin_29 (assembly GCA_009843665.1). GTDB lineage: Bacteria > Chloroflexota > Anaerolineae > Caldilineales > Caldilineaceae > Bin5. Next base: position 25,389 of record VYDA01000496.1, read on the forward strand.
CGCACGACCCTGTGACAAGAAGGTTCTAAGACTCTTTCCTTTCACTACCCTCGCTACCCTCGTCACTTTCGCTGGCTTCCACAGTCTCGCTGCCTTCGCTATCTTCATAGCCTTCCGAACCTTCATAGCCTTCAAACCCTGCGCCTTCACTACCTTGCCTCGCTAGTCACGCATAAGCGCGCTCGCCATGCTCACTGATGTCCAGCCCAATCTCCTCCTCCTGCTCCGTGACGGCCAGGCCCCAAATTGCGTCCAGGATCTTGGTCAGAATGAACGTAATTGCGTATGAGTACACAATGGTCACGATGACCGACATTAGCTGGATGCCGAACTGCGTGGGGTTGCCATAGAACAGGCCGTCTGTACCGCCGACTGCTGCAGTTGCAAACAGGCCGGTCGCCAGCGCACCCCAGGTGCCGGCCATTCCGTGACAGGCCCAAACGTCCAGACTTTCGTCCAGGCCCTTCTTCTCGCGGAAGTCGATGCTGTAGTAGCTTACAGGCGCAGCAATTGCGCCGATCAGAAGCGCTGCCATCGGCGTGACGAAGCCGGCTGCAGGCGTAATCGCTACCAGACCCACAACAGCACCTGTCACGATGCCAAGTACGCTGGGCTTGTTGTCACGCCAGGACAAAAACATCCAGACTACAGCCGCCGCCGCTGCTGCCGTATTCGTGTTCACCAGCGCCTGCACCGCCAGACCGTCGGCCGCAAGGGCGCTGCCGCCGTTGAAGCCAAACCAGCCTACCCACAGCAGGCCTGCCCCCAAAACAGTGAATGCGATGTTGTGCGGCTCGATCGCCACCTGTCCGAACCCCTTGCGCTTGCGGATTGCCATGGAAAACGCCAGCGCCGAGAAGCCGGCCGTGATGTGCACGACCGTACCACCGGCAAAGTCCAGCGCCCCCCAGCGGGCAAAGATGCCGCCGCCCCAGGCCCAGTGGCAGACCGGGTCATAGACGAGCGTCGCCCACAAGACCGCAAAGACCAGGTACACCTTGAAGCGAATGCGTTCAACGAATGTCCCCGAGATCAGCGCAGGCGTGATTATGGCGAAAGTCATCTGAAATGCGGCAAACAGCAGGTGGGGAATGGACAGACCTTCCAGTGCCTCCACACCGACATTGGACAGACCAATGTAGTCGAGACCGCCTACCAGTCCAGCGACGCTGGTGCCAAAAGCCAGGGTGTAACCAATGACAACCCACTGTATGCTGATGAGGCCAATCGTAATAAAACTGAGGTTGAGTGTTGAGAGGATGTTCTTTCGGCGCACCATCCCACCGTAAAAGAAGCCCAACGCCGGCGTCATCATCAGCACCAGTGCGGTGGCGACGATGATCCAGGCAGTATCTCCAGAATTGATGCCATCCATACGCGCGTTTCCTCCTGTTGCAGGCAATCCCTGCTGTCCGAACTGCTTTTGTGGGGTCCAATCGACTAAGTGGCCCCCGGGCGGGAACCCTTTTGGCTAACGACTAATGATCGCCGAAACAGAGCTGGAAATCCTATAGTCATCCTGCACAATAGAACGCCAACCTCAGTTGTAAAAGTTGCCCAATCCCCTCCCCAACCGCCCGGACCCGTTTACCGTTTTCCTGAGCAAACACTCGGTCTGGAATCGCCGCTTTTGTGAAGTTGGAAAATCAGGGCGCCTTTGACTACAATAACAGAAATCAAAACCTAGCGCAAAGGGCTGAACAGGATCAGGGATCCGCGTTTCTTGCTCTTTCTTCAGGCGCAGCGTGAGAAGATTCTGTCCCGTTGGGGCATCCAAGGAGGCACAGACCCATGAGTACAAAAAACGGTCAGCAGAGTGATGGTCAGGTGGAACGAGGAACATTCGCTGTCAAGGCTGGTCTGGCGCAGATGCTTAAGGGCGGCGTAATTATGGACGTAGTGACGGCGGATCAGGCCCGCATTGCAGAAGAGGCAGGCGCCTGTGCTGTCATGGCTCTTGAACGCGTCCCCGCTGACATCCGCCAGGATGGCGGCGTTGCCCGCATG
>VYDA01000496.1:27405-28107 GCA_009843665.1 Caldilineaceae bacterium SB0675_bin_29
TTGTGGAAGCGCAGATTCTTGAGGCCCTGGGCGTCGACTATATTGACGAAAGCGAAGTCCTGACTCCTGCCGACGAGAGCCACCACATCAACAAGCACAGCTTCACCATTCCCTTTGTGTGCGGCTGCCGCAACTTGGGTGAGGCACTCCGCCGCATTGCCGAAGGCGCGGCAATGATCCGCACCAAGGGCGAAGCAGGGACAGGTGACGTTGTTGAGGCGGTGCGGCACGCCCGCAGCGTATACGGCGCTATTCGCCGCATCAGCAGGATGGATGCCGACGAGCTCTTCACCTATGCAAAGGACATTCAGGCGCCTTATGACCTGGTGAAGGAGACGGCCGAGCTGAATCGACTACCGGTCGTGAACTTCGCTGCCGGCGGTGTGGCCACTCCGGCGGACGCGGCGCTGATGATGCAGCTGGGCGTGGACGGCGTCTTCGTAGGGTCCGGCATTTTCAAGAGCAACGACCCTGCCAAGCGCGCACATGCCATCGTTCAAGCGGTCACGCATTTCAACGATCCGCACATCCTGGCAGAAGTAAGCGAAAACCTCGGCGCGCCAATGGTCGGCATCAACGTAACCGAGCTGTCTGAAGCCGAAAAGCTGGCGGAACGGGGATGGTAGCGGGCGCGACGCCATTCTTCATCCTCCTTTTTTCTGGCGGTGGAAGGCGACATTTTCTCCTTCCACCGCATTGAGT
>VYDA01000576.1 GCA_009843665.1 Caldilineaceae bacterium SB0675_bin_29
CCGCCGTAACTCGTCCACCTGGACGCGCCGTGCTGGCCGGCGCGGGATGTCGGGGCGGAGGGCGCGAGCAGGCGGGGAGGGGGGCTGGATGACTTGATGCGGGGGACCGTCCTTCCGACCTCGCGCGAGATCCTTGAGCGAGGAGGAAGACGGTGCCCCGGAAGAGGTTGTCCATGTGCAGGATCGAGATGTCTTCCGGCTGGAGTGCGGGCGCGGTCGGGGCCACCGGGAGATCGCGGCCATTCTGCGGATCTCCCACAGCACGGTCGGTAGCTACGTCCGAAGGGCACAGGAAGTGGGAGTGTCCTGGCCGCTGCGGGACGAGCTGGACGACGCGAATCTGGAGGCGGCGCTGTATCCGCCGACGCCGCCATCGCGGGTGCCGCGGCCGGAGCCGGACTGGGCGCGGCCGCGGCATGGCGGGACGGACGCCCTGCGAGGCCTTCAAGGCCGGGATCCCTCGAAAACGAACCCGCAAGCCCTCAGCCGGGAGGGAGGTGAAGAAAGCAGCGTAGGACCTGACTTCGGTGAGGCCGGGTGTCAGGTGATTACCGTACTTGTACAGTCCGCCAGCGCACGCGGACAGATCAATGCATGCGTCGGAATCGGTGATCGGCATAGAGTGGAGTCACTGATCAGCATGTGCCGGAATAGACGGGAGGAATCCATCTATCGGTCCACGTAGCAGTTCCGCTCTTGCAACCCGGTCGCTCCATAGAGTAGGGAGTAGATCTCTTCCTTCGCGGTCGCGAGCCGTTCCGTCGATTCCTCCAGCTCGGGCGGCACCTCTTCTACGACACAGTTCATCCGGTATCCGCTACTGATCAGACCGCCGCCCAAAACGCCACTTACGCTTTCGACGCGATCGAGTCCGAATTCGGCTCCACTCGAACAGGTTGCATCAGGAACCAGTTCCACGCGCTCCAGGTCTTCAACCCAGATCGGATCGGGGTTCTGGTATCTGCAGGAGTCCAGCCCTCTTCGGGCGATGACCGCTACCTCCAGCTCGGACCTGCGAGCATCGAACCACGGCATCACCTCCACCTTCAAGCCGCGATCATCGAACTCTTGGATGGTGACCGACATCACGACGCCCGAGTCCTCTTCCGGAACGGGCACACAGGCCGCGGCCAGCAGCACGGCAGCGATCTTCCTCAACATGATCATGCCCTCTTCTCAGTTGCGTTCAGGCTCCGAGAAGAGGTTATGTCGGTCTCGGGCGTCAGACAACCTGCTGGTTCCGATGCATGTCGACCACCGATTTCGACGCAAAGTGTCCACCGGTTCAACACGTTGAAGACGCCCGTGACCCCTGCTCAGATCTTGACCAACCACGTCTTGCCGTTCTTTGCGACCCATCGCGTGAAGCTCCAGACGATTCTGACCGACAACGGCCCCACTGCCGCCGAGGGATGGAGGGTAGGACGCTCCAACGATTTGTCCAAAGCCGGGAGTCTCCGTAAGCGGCGCGCCCGAAAGCTCCCCGCCGTAGCGTAGATCTGACCTCCGGCCAAGTCAGGTGTCAGGTGAATACCGTACCAGTACACCTGGGAGCTTCCTTCGAAGAAATACATTCTACGCCCTCAACGTAACCTCCGCATTCTCTTGACTTCACGAACCGCCGTTTTCAGGCGCCGTCGCAAACTTCGATGATCCCGGGATCGATCCTCCACCCACATCTCTGCTCCAAGCGCCACCCGCAATTCTCTCTTGTCCATCCGCATCGTAATCTTAACGTTCTGCAATTCGCTCGCAATGAAATGGTAAATCAACCCAAATGCCCAAGAGCCCTTTAGGATGTCAACAAATCGCTTCCGACCCACGAACCGATTCAATAGCTCCCTCGCCTCGTCCTTCTCCTTCTCAAATCCATCCCGGTCCTTCTGCGCCACAAGATGCTTCACCTTTTCTCGATCAACCATAAGTGGCACACCAACCTCCAAAATACGTCGCACATTTCCAGCCAAAACCCCTTTTCCGTCCTTCCCTCCCACTTGTGCAAGGGCAATATCCAAGATCACTAAGTCCATCAACTCACCCTCGATCCTGTCCAACAGCCTGCCGAATCTGCTCCCCACGTCTCCAACCACTACCTTGCCATACGAGTATCTTCGGCACACGTTCTGAACTAGGCCGATCTCAGCACAGTAATTTTCAATAGCGTATCTGCCTAGTAAGAGCGCTCGTCTGTGGTAGCTCTTGCGTCGTCGCAGAATCTCATAATCACCGTCCAACACAACAACGTACGGTAGGTCATCAGCGATCATCGCCTCCACTAGCTTCCAGCACTCTGGCTTGCCGCCGGCCCAAAGCGTCTTGCAACCCATCTTACCAAGGAGTTGCTCATAGATTGGGTAATCGGTTTCCCCCTCCACCCACACCACTGGCTCGTCAAAGAACCGAAATTGTGCGATTTTGCCTTGCGTTGTTCTATCAAAGTTTTTAGACGTCATAGTTTTCGTCAGTCGTGGCGAAGTTCTAGAATGTTGTCGCGGAACATTCCGGCAATATCCGGCGAATGTGTCGCCACAATCACTTGCATCGTTCCCCCGATCTCTACAAGAGACCGCAAGAGCTCTGCCTGCCACGTAACATGCAATGATAATTCCGGTTCATCCGCAATGTATACAATCGAACTGTCCCTTCGCATTAGCCCGGCAGTTAGCAGCACTAGAATTTGCTTCTCGCCCGAAGACAGTTGGTCAATCGATAGTTGACTATTGCGCTTGGCTTCCTTGTGCCGAGAAACCGTCAGTTGGCCATCGTCATTAACTTCCACACGCTTTCCGCGCAGGAAACCATTGACGATGTTTTCGTATCTTTGCAGGGGTGCGAAGATCTCTTCGCGCACCGCCTTCTGTTCTCGCGCCCAGTTCACCAGAGCTTGTGTGCGACGAATAAGAGGAATGATGAAAAAGTCGTCGATATGCCATTCGGCCTTGCTTTGGATCTTCTCGAGAGCCTCCTTGGCCTTAGCAAAGTGAGCCTCAACCCTTTGTCGCATGTCCGCATCCAATATGTCTACTTCCTCAAACACCCTTAGCAGTTCGTCCTGATCCTCTTGATCTGGAAAAGTGTCAGGCGAGACGTGGCCCAGTGAATCGTAGTCAGCGCGGTACAGGATGGCCGCGAGGACTTTGCGCTCGAACACTCGATACTGGTCTGATACTCTCGAATCAAGGCGCAAGCGATAGTGCGACAGGCTTTCGCGCAGTTCCGCCAGTCGATAGTCGACTGACTCGCGTTGATCGTCAGCTGACTCGACAGTCGTTAGACTACGACTTGAGTGTTGCCAAGCCATTCTGTTGCGTCTCGGCGCACGACTACGTCGACTGACGGGGAGCCATTCAACCTGCACACGTTCTTTTAGAGCCTGGGTGAGTTCGGTGGATGGTGGCACCAAAAGGGTGTTGAGAATCCATGCGTTGTCAGCCGACTCGGAGGGATGAAGAGCGAAATCATCGTTCCTCCAAGAAAGCCGAAACTTCAGGGCGTTGTCTTCGCGCGAAACGACAACGGTCTCGGTTGACTGGTCGGAAAACGCGGACAATTCGACGGTGGCTTGAGTAAATCTGTATGAGAACAGACTTTTGTCGGCGGTTAAAATGCTGCGGAGTATGTTCAGAATGGTCGTCTTGCCTGTACCGTTTTCGCCGATGACAATCGTAACGTCGGGGTGGAAGGCGAGTGCGACTGTCCTGTAGCCCCAAAGGTCTTGGAGGTGAAGAGAGCGGACGCGATATTGACTCATGATGTCTCCAGAGCCGTCGCTGTGCCCGAGGGTGTCGCGAGCGACGACGTGAATGGTGGCGATCGGTTGGATCCGACGGCGGCGAGGCTCGTGCCAAATGGCGACCGCAGACGGTCCAAATACCCCCCTACTCCGCCACCCCCTTCTCCCTCAGAATCTCCCAAACACGGT
>VYDA01000488.1:0-3246 GCA_009843665.1 Caldilineaceae bacterium SB0675_bin_29
TTGCCGTTCTCTCTCTCCTCTCTCCTCCCCCCTCTCTCCTCGCAGTTCCTCCTCATCTCCGCCTTCGCCCGCAAATGCGTAATAAGAACACAAGCCACTCGCATAATTCCTTCCTCCAGCTTGAGCCGGATTCCATTTCAGCCGGAATTATAGAACATATGTTCCAAATGTCAAATCACATTTCCCCAGCATAATCCCCAACCACACATCCCCCGTGGATCAAAAAAACGCTCTTCGCGGCACTTCGCGCCCCTCTGGCGGTTCAAAAAGCAGGGCCCAATCTACTTGAGTGACCAAGCGAAATGCGCTCTCGCCTGGAGACGAGAGCGTACGTCTGTTTTCGGGTCTATGGGTTAGAGTTGTGCGGATTGGCCCATGCTATAGAGCAGCAGCGCGTCGAGCGAGTTGTCGGCCAGGGCGAAGCCGGGCGCGCCGAGGAGGTTGGTGAAGCGAAACTGCAGGGGCAGTTCGGCGCCGCGGGCGATGCGGACGGCCGATCCGCCGGTCTGGATTTCCTCGAAGCCGGGAAGGGGCGGCGGCATGAGCTCGAGCAGCGCGTATCGCAGCACGACGGCGAGGCCGGCAAGGCTCCAGCCCACCGACAGGGAGGAAGCGAGCGGCAGCCCGGCGCGAATCGATGCGCTCAACGACCGCGAGTTGAGCGCGATTATGAGCGCGACAACGGCCGCGATCGCCATGCCGAATCCGAGGAAGTAGGGCTTTTGGTAGGCGTTCTCCACCTGCTCGCCGAACAGGAAGGCGACCGGCACGGGCAGGGTCAGCCACGCCAGGAGCGAGAAGAGCGGTTGCTCGAACAGGGACAAGCGATTGCGGACGGCGGCCGGTTTCATGGGCAACTTGCTCCGCGAAGAACGGCTGACTGCTAGGAGAGAGTAGTGAGGAGAGGGGAGAGAGAGAACGGCAACGGCAACACCTTTTTTGATCCGCGGCGGGGCGCGGAGGAGGCCGGCGGGGAGAGTTTTCAGGGGGACGTCCGCCGGCATGCGGGCGTCAGGGTTTGTGCGGGCTACGGCGCAGGGGGGACAAGGTAGACGTTTCCGTTCTCGCTGTCGGTCAGGACCAGTTCTCCGTCGGGGCCGACACCGACGCCGACCAGTTTGGGTGCGGGCAGGCCGGCCGGGAGGGCCCAGACCTCGATCTTCTCCTCTTGGTCGCCGGAGATGCGCAGAAAGCCGCCCAGCTCCGGTTGGGTTGCGTACAGAGCGCCTGCGCCGTCCAGCGCCAGGTGGGGTCCGTCCAGGCTGTTTGCCGCGGTCAGAGGCCACAGATTCAGCGGCTCGCCGTCCAGGGAAAAGCGGATGACCGCGGTGGTGCCGACGGTGGAAACGTAAACGGCGTCGTCGGCGCGGAAGGCGACGTCGACGGGCTGGAAGTCGCCGCCCGCCAGGACGGTGGGGATGCGCGCCAGTTCGCGGCCTTCGGCGTCGAAGGCGGCCACGGCCTTCGCCGGCGTCAGGGCCACCCAGATGCGGCCGTGCGCGTCCACGTCGAGGCCTCTGCTTCTGTCCGCGGTGTTGTCGGGCAGGGGGATCGTCCGCACGAAGTCGCCGTCGGCGTCGTGAACGGAGATCCGCCCGCCGTTGCCGGCGTCGAGGACGTAGACGTTGCCGGCCGCGTCGGCGGCGACGTCCACCGGTTCGCCGAACCGTCGATTCGAACGGCGGATGCGGGCCATCTCTCTTCCGTCGGGATCGAGGACGAACAGAGACCTGCGGCCGGGGTCGACGACGTAGAATCTGCCGTTGGCCGCGGTGACGCCGCGGGGGCGTTCCAAGGCGTCGTTCAGGACTTCAAAGGGGGCCGTCTGCGTCCCATCCGGCGGGAGAGGCGTTGCGTAGGGAGGAACGCCCGCGGTCGGTGCCCCCGGCGGTCCGTCGAATATGGCGAGGTCCTCGACGGAGAGGCGGTCGTAGCTGCCCTGCGGGGGGATGAGCGCGGCGGCCTGCACCGGCATGCGCGCGCGGCCGGGCGGCGTCCAGTAGAGGTTGACGTGGTAGTAGGAGGTGCGGGCGACGTAGCGGATGCGTATGTCGTGCAGCCCGGCGGTGAGGGCGACGGCGTTTTCGTCGTACTGATTCGGTTCGGGGCTGGCGGCGACCGGTTTGCCGTCGATCCAGAGCTCCGACTCGTCTATGGACTCGATTCCCAGGCGGTATTCGCCGTCGTGGGGTACGGCCAGTTTGCCGCGCCATTCCACGGTGTAGGGGCGGGGCAGCGGGATGTCGTGAAAGTAGAGGTTTATCTGCGGGTCGATGCGGGTAAATGCCGGCTGTCCCTCCCAGTTGCCGTTGGCGTAGTACCGTCCCAGCAGGCCGTTGCTTGTCACGGGCGGGACGTGCAGTGCCGCCGACGGGACGAGACGCTCCTCCTCGCCGGGGCGCTGCCAGGAGAGGGTGAAGGGGCAGCGGCCGCCTACGGCGCGCAGCCGCAGTTTGTGCAGTCCCAGCGCCGGCTGCAAGACGGCCGTCGCTTCCCCGTTCGCCTCTGCCGCATCGGGACCGGTCTCCGCTCCAAGCCGGGCCACGAGCTCTTCGTCCACGTACAGTTCGGCGGCGGACGGCGCGCGCAGGACGAATTTGTGGGGGCCGTAGCGTTCGATGTTGAGGACGCCGTTCCACTCGGCCGAAAACGGTCCCGACAGGGGGGCTGCGCGGGTCCAGTCCACGGAGACGGCGGCATGCTTCTCGACGTGGACGGGCGAGCCGGTCCACGTCTCGCCTTCGAAGTAGGAAAGATTGATTCCCTGAATCGAGGCGACGTCGGCGGGGCTGAGACGGACTTCGTAGAGGACCGTCGGGCCCCCGAAGGGCGGCCTGTGCTCGACGAACTCGCCGTTGGGATAGAAGCTGCGCGCCTGTTCGAAGAAGTTGCGGCGTTCGGGGTCCATGAGGAAGAGCGCGTCGCGGTCGGGCGCGAGGGGCATGGGCAGCGTCGCGGTGTAGTCGACGCTTTGGTAGGAGGACTCGGCATTGGCGACGAAGCGCACGGTGGGATGGTGGGCGAAGTGGGAGGTGACGAAGGCGTCCGCATCCGCGCTTTTGGCGTTTGCGGCGATCAGTTGGGCTGCGATAGTCTCGCCGGTCGAGTAGGCGTTCCAGACGGCGAAGTCGTTGCGCTGTTCGACGAAGTATATCCTGTAGTTGTGCAGGGCGACGGCGAAGAGCAGGAGAGAGACAAAGAGGAACGTTCCCGGGCGGATCAGGGCCGGTTGGAGCTTGTTCAGTA
>VYDA01000488.1:3256-3904 GCA_009843665.1 Caldilineaceae bacterium SB0675_bin_29
GGCGGCGTATGCGCCGCGGCCCCGGGGCGGGGGGGGGGGGGCCGCGCCCGCGCGCCAGTTTTGCCGCAGTTGAGCCAGGGGCAGGGTTGCCAGCAGATAGACGGCGGGCAGGGCGCCGATGGCGCGCAGCGACTGGGGCGCCTCGAAGCTGAGCGCGAAGACCCCGCCGCTCATCATCACCAGCAACCAGGTTATGAGCAGCAGGGAACGCCGCCGCCGGAGGGTTGCGAGGCTCATGCCCAGCCCGAGTACGAACAGGGCTCCGGCGACGGGGGCAAGCGTGGGCTCGCCCGGCAGGTTGTGGCGCCCGTTGGGGTCGCCGCGCACGTTGTACATGAGAAAGTGCGCGGCCGCGCTCTCCAGGAGTTTGTCCGCGACTTGGTCCGAGGGGAATTCGTTGAAGATCGAGACGGTGCGCGTGCGTCTGAAGAAGATGTCCGGTTCTTCCTGCGAGAAGAGGGCGAGGGGCGCCAGGAAGAGCAGCACGCCCACGGCGGCGACGAGGAGGCCTTTCCACTGGTGCCGCAGAAGACGGAAGTGGGAAACGAAGTAGCGGAGGACGAAGACGGAGACGACCATGAGGAACAGGGTAGAGGCCAGATAGAAGTTGTAGCCGAACCCCAGCAGGAGACCGGCCCACATGTAGTC
>VYDA01000507.1 GCA_009843665.1 Caldilineaceae bacterium SB0675_bin_29
CGCCTCCACCGCCGAAGCCGCCGCCACCGGAGAACCCGCCGCCGCCGCTCCAGCCGCCTCCGCCTGTGGAGGAGCTGCTGGGCCGGCTGGTCATGGTGGTACTGGTGCTGGTGAGCATGGCGCCGAGGCCGGCGCTCATGCCGGCCAGGCTGGTGCCGAGCCCGCGGCTGACGTCTCCCAGGCCGCCGCCGAGCCCGCCGCCTGCCGGGGACCCGGTGGGCGATGCGGGCGTATCGCCGCCGACGCGGCCGCCGCCATCGGTTCGAAGCGGCCGTGCAACGGGGCCGGGCCCGTAGTACCAGCGGCGGTATGGGCCGTACAGTGTCGGGTCGGGGATGTACCAGCCGGGCGCTGGTGCGTCGACGGCTTCAAATTTGCGAATGTACTGGGAATCGACGCCAAAGGCGATAGCATAGGGCAGCCAGCGGTCCCACAGCTCCTTCTGCTCTTCGAGGTCGCTGTAGCGGTCGATGTTGCGCAGGTAGCGTTTGAAGGCCTGCCAGCGTGCGGCCAGCTCGGCGCCGACGTCGGTTTTGCGGGGCATGAAACGGGAGAGCAGAAGGAAGCCGAATGCGGTCGCGGCGAGCCCGATGCCGGGCAGGGCGGCGGCGCCGGTGAGATCGCTGAAGAGTGTCCACAGTCCCAGGCCGGCCAGCCCTGCCAAGACAAGCAAACACACACCGAGGCAGCCGTACTGGTTGCGCACTTTTTCCGGGCTGCGGGCAAAAAAGCCGTGTGCGGTCACATCGTCATACAGGGCTCTCTTGAGAGCCGGCAACTCTTTGTGGAATCTGTTCTTGAGATCCGAGAGTCTGACTTCACCCTTGAGTTCAAATAGGCTGTCCAGGAGGAGTTGCTCGAAGGCGGAGACGGGCAGCTGCCGGTTTTCGTAGCGATAGATGAAGTCGCGGGCGACCTGGAACTGGCCCGTTTTTTCTTCGGTGATGCTGATGACTTTGCGCTGGGCGAGGTCGACAAGCGTGGCGATGATGTCCTGCATATCGGCCTGCTCGTCGAGCAGGGTACCGACGACGCCGGGGGCCAGGTTGTCGGGCGGCTCGGGCAGGTAATCGGCGACCATCTCGACCGGTTTGTCGCGGCCGAGACGATACCAGAGCAGATAGAGCGCTGCCGGACCGCCGAGGAGGAAGAGGAGACCGAGGGCGCCGAAGAGGAGCGTAAGAATGGGGCCCCAGCGGGCGCGGAATAGCAGTTCGGCCTCAAGAGCGGCCGCCTGGGCATCGGCCCTTGTTTGCCACGGCTGCGGCTGCCCGGCGACGACGCCAGGTGTAAACTCCACGCGCACTTCAAAGGCTTGACCGGGAGGCAGTCTGCTATCGATCACATAGGCAATCTCCCGTCCGCTTTCCAGACGTGTAGCCGAGGCGATTCCCTGGGCGTCCTGCCAGGTTTCTCCCCTGTTGGTGTATGCGGCCCACTCATGGATCGTAGCCGGCGCCACGACATTCACCCGCCCCACCTGCACTGGGAAGCTGCGGTCGCCATAGATTGCCTGCCACCAGAGTTGATCACCGCCCTCATAATAGCGGAGGCCGCCGTGTACGGTATAGGCAAGGGTGAAGGTCTCGCTGCGGTTGGAGGTGGGCGGGAAATACCAGTAAACGACGTAACGGGAACCCTTATCGGAGATGGTGAATGTATATGGTTCTTTGCCGCTGTTGGCGAGTCGATAGCGGTTGCCGCCGGCGTCTGTCAGGGTCCAGTCGTCAAGAGAACTCAAGTGTCTTTTGGGGATGTCGCGATAGCCGAAGGTAAAGGTGCCGCGCGTAAAGCGGATGGTCTGATGCTCGGTTACATCGAAGGTGCCATCTTTGCGGATGATGATATCGACGTCGAAGCGATCCCAGAGCAGGGATTTTTCCTGGGCGAAGGCGGGGTGGGCATGCAGGATCAGGAGGACGCCGAGCAGAACTGCGGCGCCGGTGAGCAGGCGTGCAGGCAGGCGGGCTGGTATTGCCATTATCGCCAGGCCGACGATGCGGCCGCCAGCGCGCATTGTTTGCTCCTTATTGCTTGCGAGGACTCGCTGAATCAACCGGTATGAGAGCATTCAGGTTGCGGCATCCTTGACACTTATCTTGCAGAGAGCAGGCGCGTTCCGATTCTATCCGAAGCCGCCGCCACCTGTGTAGGTGCTGCTGGGCCGGCTGGTCATGGTGGCGCTGGTGCCGGTGAGCAACGTGCCGAGGCCGACGCTCAGGCCTGCCAGACTACTGCCCAGCCCGCGGCTGACATCGCTCAGGCCGCCGCCCAAGCCTCCACCGAGCCCACCGCGCCCCAGGGACCCGGAGGGTATACCAGGCGTTCCGCCGCCAACGCGCCCGCCGCCGACATCCGATTGAGCCGGTCGGCCGGGGGTACCTGTCCCGTAATACGCGCGCCGGTATGGGACATACATGGTCGGATCGGGGATGTACCAGCCGGGCGCGGGCGCGTCAACCGCCTCAAATTTACGAATGTACTGGGAATCCACGCCAAAGGCGATGGCAAAGGGCAGCCAACGATCCCATAGCTCTTTCTGTTCTTCGAGGTCGCTGTAGCGATCGATATCCTGCAGATAGTGTTTAAACGCCTGCCAGCGGGCGGCCAATTCGGCGCCGGTGCGGGTTTTGCGGGGCATGAAACGGGACAGCAGTAGGAAGCCGAATGCGGTCACCGCAAGCCCTATGCCTGGAAGAACGGCGGCGCCGGTCAATCCGCCGAACAGCGTCCACACGCCCATACCTGCCAACCCTGCCAACACCAGCAGACATATACCCAGAATACCGTACTGGGTTCGCACCTTTTCCGGGCTGCGGGCGAATAAGCCCTGTTCGGTCACTTCGGTATAGAGCGCTCTTTTGAGTGCCGGCAACTCCCTGTGAAACTTGTCTTTCAGTTCCGAGAGTCGGACGTCACTCCTACCTCGAAAGAGGCTGTACAGCAGGTGCTGCTCGAAGGAGGAAACGGGCAGCTTCCGGTTTTCGTAGCGGTAGATGAAGTCGCGCGCAGCCTGGAATTCGTCCGTTTTTTCTTCGGTTATGCTGATGATCTTGCGCTGCGCCAGATGGACGAGCGTGGCGATGATGTCCTGCATATCGGCCTGCTCGTCAAGAAGTGTGCCGACGACGCCCGGGGCCAGGTCGTCGGGCGGTTCGGGCAGATAATCGGCGACCATTTCGACCGATTTGTCGCGGCCGAGACGGTACCAGAGCAGGTAGAGCGCGGCCGGTCCGCCGAGGAGGAAAAGCAGGCCGAGAGCGCCGAACAGGAGTGTAAGGATCGGGCCCCAGCGCTCGCGGAAGAGCAGTTCCGCTTCACGCGCGGCCGCTTCGGCATCGGCCCTTGTCTGCCAAGGCTGCGGCCGCCCGGCTACGACACCAGGTGTAAATTCAACCCGCACTTCAAACGCCTGACCCGGATCCAGTCTACGGTTGATCACGTACGCAATTTCCCGCCCGCTTTCGAGAAGTGAAGCCGAGGCGATCTCGCGGGCGTCTTCCCAGGCTTTTCCTTGGTTGGTGTATGCAGCCCACTCTTGAATCGCAGCCGGCGCTACGACATTCACCCGCCCCGCCTGCACGGGGAAGCTGCGGTCGCCGTAGATCGCCTGCCACCAGAGTTGATCACCGCCCTCATAGTAGCGCAGGCCGCCGCGCACAGTGTAGCCGAGGGTAAACGTTTCGCTCCGGTTGGTGATGCCCGGGAAATACCAGTAAACGACGTAACGGGAGCCCTTATCGGTTACGGTGAATGTATAAGGCTCTTTGCCGTAGCTCGCCCAGCGATAGCGGTTGCCGCTGGCGTCTGTCAGGGTCCAGTCGTGAAGGGAACTGAAATGCTTTTTGGGGATGTCGCGATAGCCGAAGGTAAAGGTGCCGCGCGTAAAGCGGATGGT
>VYDA01000552.1:0-1394 GCA_009843665.1 Caldilineaceae bacterium SB0675_bin_29
CAAGGGAGGGCCGAATAGGCCCGACCGCCCGGAACTGCAGTGGTCAGTGGTCAGTAGTCAGTGGTCAGTGAAAGGGCAGACTGGTAGGTGATTGGCTTTGAGAGGAGTGAAGAGGAAGAAAACTGCGCTCGCCTCGTCCGGCGTTTAGCACTGAATTAGGCTTAGTCGTTGCATGAAAAGAATGGTGACGGTTCAGGTTTTATCTTGACAAAGCTTGACAACGGTCACGTTTCCAGCGAGAATCGTAACCGGTAAGCAAGTACCTTCGTGCGGTCTGTCCAATTCAGGTTGGAGGGCTGTCACGGGTCCAGTAGTCCGCTCCCAGTGCTGACCACACAGGCGGGGCCGGCTGCCTGGCTGGATATCCGACCGGCTTGGGGCGAGGATAGAAGGGGTTTCCCGGCCCTTTGTTGGAGAACGGATAACGTTTCGAAACCTGCGGAAATAGAGAAAGCAGGGAGGGGGATTACAGGATGGGTATGCAGAAAGTCAAGTTTTCGAGCCAGGCTTCGCCGGAGGTGTTGTCGGCGCTGCGTGAGATTGCGCGGGGTGAGGGGCGACACTTTCAGGCTGTATTGCAGGAGGCGATGGAGGAGTATATCGCAAACCGCAGTCAGGAGACGCCACGCGCGGAAGTCATGGCGCACTTCCGGGCCAGCGTGGAGCGAAACCGGCTGCTGGGTGAGTTACTGGCCAGATGAACCATAACTTCCCCACCATCCTGGAAGTTGTGACCATACACAGCGTCCTTATCGAAGAATTTGGGGGAACGCCAGGGATTCGAGATCAGGGCGCGCTGGCCTCGGCACTCATGCGCCCCCAACTTGGTTACTATAGCGGCCTGATCGAAGAGGCTGCGGCGCTGATGGAGAGCCTCGCGAATAATCATCCCTTTGTGGATGGCAACAAGCGGGTAGCATTCTTCGTCACTGACGTTTTTTTGCGGCTGAACGGCCAGTACATCGACTGCGACAGTCTCGAGGCCTTCGAATTCTTCATGCGCTTATTTGAGACGAATTCGTTTCGATACGCGGCGTTGCTTCCCTGGCTGGAGGCCAAGGTGCAGCCGCTGCAGGGGCGTTGACTGTCCAGATCGAAGGCGGTTTTGGCTGCCGGTTCATTTCTCCTCTTGTTGGAAACACCGGAAGGCACCGATTCACCATTTGCCCCGCTTAGAGGGTCCGCTTGCAGGTCTTGCCATAGGGTCGGTAGAGCGGCACTCTCCTCGCCAGGACCAGATGAAGATATTAAGAGCCGGGACGCAGGCGGCGCCCCGGCTGTAGGCCTATGCATGACTCCGTGCAAGACAACGGAGGCTTCAACAACTAGCGGTCAGGCCCTGTTGGCCTTTTGCGGTCGCGCTGTTGGCCCCTCCACGGCTGTCGAGAATCCAA
>VYDA01000552.1:1404-3881 GCA_009843665.1 Caldilineaceae bacterium SB0675_bin_29
AGCACCTGCAAAGCCTGGCCGGCCCGGATCTCGGTTCCTGCCTGGAGACCGATGGCTCCGTTCTGTTTTTGGAAGGCGACCGGTTCGCCGTTGAGGGTGATGGCGGATACGGCGGCGTCTGCGAGGAAGGGCAGCTGGAGGCTGCGGAGCGTGAGGGAGCCGTACAGGACTTCCAAGGAAGAATGCTGCGGGGTCATGCGGAACTGGCCCCAGCCGGAATCGAGGGACCAGAAGGTGCGGAATTCTCCGTTGTGGGGCTGGACGGGCTGGAAGCCGAGGCCGCCGTTGACCATGTCGAACTGGAAGCCGGAGAAGGCGTTGAGGAGGGCGTAGGATGCCATGCTGCGGGCGTAGTTGTTGCCGCACTCGAACTCGTTCCAGGGGTTGCGGCGCTCGCCGTCGTAGCGGTGGCGGACGGCCTCGACGCAGCGCATGCCTTCGTCGACGAGGCCGACCATGATCATGTGGCTGGCGGCGGCGTATTCGAAACCGTTCATGGTCTCCTGCGAGTAGGGGGCGGGGATGAGCGGTTTTTCGACGTCGTCGGGCCAGGCGCAGATGACGAGGCCGCCTTCGTCGTTGAGGGCGTAGATGCGGCAGGGGTTGTAGACCTGGCTCATTTCGGGGACGAAGTTGTATTTGTAGATGGCGGCGCAGGCCTGCTTGACCTGATCCGGATCGTGGAGGTCGCCGAGGCCGTAGAGAGAGGCGTGCCACTGGGCGAGCACCTGGTCGATGCTGCTGCCCTCGCCGATCTGGTACTTGATCTCGTTGTGTTCGGCGTTCCAGTAGGCATCGAACGCGGAGCCGCCTTTGAGGGCGTCGTCCTGGGGGCCGTAGGACTCGACGAGGGCGCGGTCGCCGAGGTCAACGCGCTGGACGTAGTACTCGCCGTTGAAGAGGTTGGCGTCGACCCAGGCTTTGCCGCGTTCGAAGATGGCGTGGTATTGGGAGGCGGTGGACACATCGCCTATGGATTCGGCCATTTCGGAGGCGGCCTTGAGGGCGCCGAGGTAGAAGCCCGTGAGCCAGGAGTTGGGGCCGAAGAGCTCCATGTCGAGGGTATGGTGCTGGCGGCCGGTGAGGACGCCGGACTTGTCGGGGTCCCAGCGGTCGATATTGTCGGGGCTCCAGGCGTATTCGAGGGACTTCTTCACGCCGGGCCAGACGGAGCGCAGCCATTCGTGATCGCCGCTGATCTTCCAGTCGCGATAGGTCTTCATTACGCCGCCGAACTGGCCGTCGCAGCAGGGGCGGAAGGGCGAGGGGTCGGAGCCGAGGGGGAGCTGGATGCGGAAGGGCATGGCGCCGTTTTCGAGGAGGTTGTAGCGGTAGTCGGCGGTGCGCATGGTGCGCTCGAGGGCGGGGAAGAGGAAGGGGAGCGCCTGCTGGTAGTTCCAGACGTGGGTGCAGCTGCCTTCGCAGCAGCCTTCGTCAGGGTGTAAGCCTTCCCAGCCGTAGAAGGTGCCGTCTTCAAGGCGGAGGACGGTGGGCGATTTGAGGATTGAGATGTTGGCCGAGACGGCGTCGAGGGCAGCGGCAGGGATGGTTGAGGCGAAGAGCGCGTCCTGGAAGCGTTTGGTCTCGTCGTAGAGGCGGGGCCAGTGCTCGATGGCGTATTGGGCGCTGGCCTGTGAGTCGGGCCAGCAGGTGGCGTAGTAGTTTTTCCAGTTTGGCGCGGCGGCCTGCTCTTCTTTCCAGTAGTTCTCGCAGTTGGGGAAGCTCCAGCTGATGAGGAAGCGGACGCGGCGGGTTTCGCCGGCGGCGACGGGCAGGTGGACGGCGAGCAGGCCGGTGTCCTGTTCGGTGAAGCGGGCGCCGCCGGCCCTCTGCTCGCTGGTGTCGTACGCACGGTTCTGGAATGGCCCGGGTGTATTGAGGTCTTTCCAGTAGACTTCGAGGTTGTCGAACCAGGCGCCGCGGAACCAGTTCTGCTGCCAGCTGACGTCGACATCGCCGGCGAGTCCGGCGTCGGTGGCGAGGGTCAGGTTACCGTATGCGGGGTCGTCGGGCTGGAGGCCGTCGGTGGAGAGGTGCAGTGTATGGCCCCACGGGTTGGCTTCAACCGTGTTGAGGTTGGTGGCGGGCAGGGGGTTGGTGAGCACGCCGGCGATGGTGTAGGTGTTATCGGCGGCGGTGGTATTGGTGACGCTGAATTCGAAGAAGGCGGCAGGGATGCCGGAGTCGTCCTCGTTGGTGGGGATGAAGGGATTGAAGGCGGTCAACTGGACCTGGCCGGGAAATGTGTCGTCTTTATATGAGAGCTCGGCGATGGGGAACTGGCCGCGGAAGTCGACGCTTTGGAAGTGGGGGAGGCCGGTCAGGTATTCGCGGCGGGGGCCCCAGCCGAATGTGCTGAAGGTGGGCGCGACGAGTTCTCCCTGGTAGGGCGAGTGCAGGTCGCCGTGGAGGATGCGGGCGTCGGTGACTTTGCCGTCGTTTTCGGCGCGGATTGCGAAGTGGGAGAAGCCGTTGAC
>VYDA01000553.1 GCA_009843665.1 Caldilineaceae bacterium SB0675_bin_29
CTGACCACTGACCACTGACCACTGACTACTGACCACTGCAGTTCTGGGCGGTCGGGCCTATGGACCCTCCCTTTTGCGGTTGGTTCCCCCCGCATCGCCCCCGTCCAGCTCTACCACCTTGGCGCCGCGTCGCGACTCCATTTCTATGCCACCGGTTGCTCACCCGCTTCGCGCCGCTCGCTGTCGACTCTGTCGGGGAAGGCCTTGTGCCTCCCCTTTCTCTCCCCAGAACCGTTCTGCAACCCAATAGCGGGCCCTAACGGCGTTGCCACCTGGGCGTTGATGGCATCGAACGCAAGGCCAATTCACACGGAATCGGATATCCCTGTCGTTTTCTGCACGGCACGAGAGAGTGCGTCACCCGCGGGACGGAGTTTAGTCTGTTGCGAGCTTTGTGATTTCCGAAAGCTGGACTTTCGGAAGGAAGGAAAGTTGCTGCGTGTAACTAAAGAGCGGCTCTCAGCAAACCAGCGTACGGAGAATCTCGAATTCGTAAGGCGGGGCGGAATCGCTATTCGGCCAAATCTGTCAGGTCAAAGACCGGGCCGTGTACGCACGCACGCGTCAGGCCGCCTCTTGCTATCGGAATAACGCAAACGAGGCAGGCGCCGACACCGCAAAGCAGGTCTGCGTTGACCAGTACCTGGGCGAAATTCCTGTCAACTCTGAATCGCGTAGTCCTGACCAGGGTGAGGAGTTCGCCGTACGATTCTGCAGGAACCCCTGCACAGACCTGGTCGGCCCACGCCAAAGTGCTGCCCACCTGCTCCAGCCACTGGCTTGCACCCAATGTAGTTCGGACCTCAACTTGGACTGGCAGAAAAGGGACCAGTCCCGCAATCGACTCTTCATTCGCGGCCCTGATGAGGTATGTGACCCTGCCACCTTTGTCCAGAGCCTGCTCGCATAGCGGAAGCAACTTCCAGAACCAGGCAGGGTCGTCTTCAATGTCGGCGAGAAGGAGCAGATTCTGCATCTCAGGCAACAGCGAAAACCCGTTGCCAAACGGGCCAAGGAGGTCGAGAGGATCGCCGATCTCCTGCTTTGCCAGCCATGCGTATCCTGCATCGGCGCCATGCTGGCCTTTTGCAGGGCTTGATTCCCTGTCATTCCTCCTATCAATCCTGCCTATGGAGGGAATGAGCAGCCAGCGCTCATCCCGATCCATCTTCTGACGACCGCAAACAAACAGAGGCCGGCGTAGATGGTGCGTCCAGTCGACCTCCCCTTCCGTTACAGCCGGGCAACCGCACCTCACTAGGAAATATCGACCACCTACTATCGGAAACTGTGGGATCAGATTGGCAGGAAGACGGACAGCGAACGTCTGGCCTGGCAGGACCGCACTGTCGAGGTGACCAATGATTGGGGGAAGGGCATCACTGTGGGTATTGGCCCCGGCAAACTGTTGTTCGCCGGCGTGATCTCGGGCTTGCGGGTTACGAGCCTTCATTCTGATCGACATTCCCGTCGGCACTGGCCGGCACCGATTTCCTATCCAATGAGGTCCGGCCATCGCACTCTGTCTCCGACTCGCGCGACCGTTCCCTTCTGGAAAACGGACGCCTATGAACGAGCGGCCCCGGTTCGATTATCGCCAAACCGACTACTATCACGATTCCTGCTACTGCCAGAATCGCCAGAATATGCCAGAGTGCCGACAGAGGTTCAACTGAAGTCAAGTCCACGAAAAGAACTACATTGGCTATTGCACGAAGCTCACCAAACATATGCTCGACCGCCCTACTGCAGAGTGGCCCGCACCACAACCGGACAGTTGCCTTCCAGTTCCTGGATGCAGGTCAACTATGTGGTACAATCTGTTCATTCTCGCCCCGAAGGGCGCAACAGGGCGAGGCACCTGGTGGTAGGACGTTAGCGATGCTCCCTTGTGGATCTTTCGGGCACACTCCAATCTGCCCTGACCAGCCCGCGTCGCCAGCGTAAATTCTCACATAGCTTGAGAGATCAGCCAACCTTTGTCTTGGTCTTTGAGAAAATCTGAATCATGAGCCGTTCCTCAGTGCTTTCCCGTCGCCCAAATCCTCGAGGTGCGCTCGACAGGTTACTGAACCGCCAGGTGCCCTCGGGATGGCGCATTGACTTACGCAGCGGCTGGCCCCTCCTTTTTGTTCCCCTTCTCATCTTCATGCAGCTCCTGGGCCCCAGCCCGGTCTGGGTTGCCCTTCTGATCTGTCTGGTTGGTCTTTACGCAGTCAGCTATGCCTGGGTCCGAAATCAGGTGCAGCAGATCTACTTTGAGAGACGGCGCGAAGGGTCGATGCTTGTGGTTGGCGACGCCCTGCAGGAAAGATTTATCGTCCGCAATGAGAGCGCTCTGCCATTGCACTGGCTTGAGTTCGCCGATAGTTCACGCTTGCCAGGATACAATCCAAGACAGGTGGTCAGCTGCGGTAGCGGCAGCAGCTACCAGTGGAGGATGGAGGCGCAGTGTACACAGCGTGGCGTCTTCCGGCTAGGACCGCATACATTGCGGACCGGCGATCCCTTCGGTCTCTTTGGCCTTGAATTCGCAGACACACGGTCGGAGTCCCTTCTCGTATATCCCAGGGTGGCCCACATTCCTGACCTTGACCTACCCAGGGGGAGTTCCTCAGGTCAGGACCGGCGCCGGCGCACCTATAGCGGTTCGGAACGCGCCCAATCCGTGAGGGCGTATCAGCCGGGAGACAGCCTGCGCCACGTACACTGGCCTATCAGCGCCAGGCAAGGGGAGTTGATCGTTACTGACGTCGAGACCGAACCGAGCGGTGACCTCTGGATCGTTTTGGACGTCCACCGCCTTGTACAGTCCGGCAAGGCTGAAAACAGTACGCTTGAAACGAGCATCGTCCTCGCAGCAAGTGTTGCAGCAGAGTTTTTAGGCGGCGGAGAAAGAAGGTCAGTTGGCCTGCTTGCGGCGTCGGGCGCTGAAATGCCAACCCTCGAGTTGGACTGGCAAGGTGACGCTATCGATGAACGTACACCAACGGCGGGTCCCAGTGAAGGCGCAAACGGGATCATTTCGGGAAACGGCCAGATGAGTCTCGGTGACGCTTCTCAGTCTCTGCTGATAGATGTCCCGCCTCAGCCTGGCAAGGGGCAAGTTTGGCGGATTCTGGCGGCTCTTGCTCCCGTTCAGGAAGGCGATCTATCCCTCCACGAACTCCTACGTCGCGGCAGGGGCATTTTCACCGCCGGCCAGACTGTCCTTGCAATCACGTCGGACATTGGGGAAGGAGTCCAGAACTGGACGGCTGAGTTGCTGCATCTGCGTCATGCAGGTGTACCGGCAAGTGTGATCGCAGTGACGCCAGCACACACAATTGCTGAGGAAACACTGGACAACGGAGAAGTGAGTGTCGATGAACAACCTCGCCCTGACCCCGGGGACCCTTCTATACACGAACTCCTGACCCATTTGTCGGATGCTGCTCCTAATCGATTTTCCGCAGCCTCACAGGCAAGTCTTGTTGATATTCTGGCGAGATATGAGATTCCACTTCGTTTCATGCAGGCCGGTGCTCGACTGACTCCCGCCTTGACCTACCGCCGCACACGAACGATTCTGCGCACGACCCCAAGCGGCGGGGTCGTTGTCCATGAAGTCGAGGAAGATGTAGGGTGACCAACGAACTCGTCGACGACCACAGGAACGTATTCGTCCGTTTCTTTCTATATGTGGTTGACCGATTCCGTCCTCCCCTCGGTTGGGTTGTTTGGTGTGTTGGGCTGCTGATAGCCCTCCTGCCGGCTTTTGCAATCCGGGAAGCCGCATGGATCGACCTGGGTCGCGTTCGCGTCACTCCGTAATGGGTGTGTTTTTTCGGCCTGGTGAGTGCCTGGTTACTGGTGGACCGGCTGCGTGATATGTGGG